>JBDQII010000009.1:0-25441 GCA_040264395.1 Verrucomicrobiota bacterium | reverse complement strand
AGGACGCAAATGCAGCGGTCTTGCTTTCATTATCTGGAAAATACTCGATGTGCCCAGGTACCTCATAATCGTCCTCCCAATTGGTATAGATTCCATCATCTTCATCATAGAGCCAATGAGGATCCATGATGATGGAAATGACTGGCACATTACTTTCTTCATTGATGAAAAAAGATTTGGTGATTGTTTCACTTTGAAGGCGATTGGGGCGAATGACCGTCGCACGGACGATGGTATTCGTTTGGATTGTCAAAGCTCCGGTATATGTCAGCCGGTTTTTTTCATCTGTATCGGCTCCATTTAGAGTATAATGGATGGTGGCATCCGAAGGTGCGCTCAAGCTCAGCTCGAAGGGAGAACCGTAAAAGCCTTCCTCGTGCGAGTAGACCGGACCTTTTGCCACGTTGTGGGCCGATTCCTCGGCGTTGTTTGGTTGGAGTGGTGTTGTGTTTTTGAAATACAACCAACGATCCATGTTTTTTGGATCCCTGCCATATGAGATATCATTTCGCTGTAATGGAAAACGAACGCTATCGATCAAGGTCTGACCATCGGAATCGGTAAGGAACAAGGCTTCTCCTTTGCGGCTCAGCTTCAGGGAGACATGGTAAGGACCTTTCTTGGGCTCACCGTCAAACCAGAATAACTTGTATCCCCCCGGAGGGATATTTGTATGTCGGGACATTCCTGTGGGAATTTGAAATTTGGATAGTTTTTTTGGATTATCTGAAAAATACATGCCCCCTACATCCACGGCAGCCTCTCCTCCGTTGTATAATTCAACCCAATCTTCGTCTTCATCATACTCATCTTTGATGTCATCGATATTGCTTGCGAGTATTTCATTGATCTTGAGTTTCGACCAATCAGCTCTGTTATCAGAGGCTGAGTGCGCAATAAAAAAGCAAGAGCCCCAAATCCATGAATAAAGAATGATATCTCCCAAGCGCATGAAATTTGTATTCATAACTATCTTGGCAGAGCGTTGCTCATCGTTTGAACCATGGTTCATTGGGGCATACTAGCACATTTCAATGATTGCCTTGATGACGCCTGTCTCGGGGCGAGTAAATCCTTCAAAATTTTCGGCTACTGCATTGAATGCCGTTCGATGGGTGACCCATGGAGCCGTATCAATGGTGCCATCCTCGATCAATCCAATAATCCTTCCGAAATCTTTGGGCAATGCATTGCGACTTGCCTTGAGGGTTATTTCAGGTTTGTGGAGCATGGGGTGTTTGAAACTGATTGCTTCGGTCGTAATTCCCACATAAACCAGTGAGCCAGTATGAGCGACATATTGAATCGCGTTGGACATGGAATTCTGATTGCCTGTGGCATCGGTGACAACGGAGTATTTATCACCATGGGTGCATTCCATCATTTGGGCAGTTTCCGATCCATCACCTTTGAACAAAATGGTGTGATCGACACCGTATGTGGATTTACAGAAATCAAGACGGGTCTGCACCATATCCATGACGGTTATCTTAGCGCCAGTGAGTCGTGTGAACTCCAACGTGGCCAGACCAATAGGACCTGCCCCGATGATCAGGACATGTCCCCCTTCGGAGGGAGCACCTCGATCATTGGCATGGCATCCGATAGCCAGTGTCTCGACGAGGGCCAATTGATCAAACGTCAGTTTCTGACTGGTATGTAATTTTTCAGCTCGAATGAGGAAGCGTTCTCTCATTCCACCATCTTCCATGACTCCGATGACCTTAAGGCTTTCGCAACAATTGCTGGCTCCTTTGCGACATGGATAACAGTTGCCACAATTCATGTAAGGTTCAACGCTGCAATGATCGCCCGTCTTGACGTTGGAAACATTGCTGCCCACCGCAAGTACCTCTACACCCAACTCATGTCCGGGAATTCTCGGGTAGCTGAAAAAGGGCATTTTACCGAGATAACCGGAGTAATCTGTGCCACAGATACCTATTCGGTGGACTTGAACCAGTGCCTGACCCAGTCCGGGCTGTTCAGGTTCCAGAAGATCGATCGTTTCAAAAGTTTTTGGTTCAGTTAATTGGAGAGCTTTCATATTGGATGACCGAATATTGTGTGTATGAATTAATTATTTTCAGCTAAACCTTCCTCGTGACCGATGTTTTTTACCGGCTCAAAGATAGCAAGGACTTCATTGAGTAATTCCCTGTCCATGGGTTCTTCAATCCATTCCGCCCATTTACGAATGTTATCGGGGTTAGCACTGCCGGCTATAGTGGTCGCGATATCCTTGTTTTCAATTGAGAATTGCAATGCGATTTTTGCAATATCTAAACCTTTTTGTTCACACAACCTGGCGGCTTTGCGGGCTGCCTGTTTTACGGATTCTGGCTCTTTGAGCCAGGGGGGAAGGGGAGCGTTGGTCAGCAGTCTGGCCGAAAATGGACCTGCATTCATGATACCCACACCTTTTTCCTGCAGGTAAGGAATCGACTCATCAGCAAATCGAGTATTCTGTAAAGTGTATTGATTGTAACTCAACACACAGTCTATACCGGCTTGATCGATGATGAATTTAAAAATTTTCTGAGGATATCCGCTGATTCCGATATAACGGACTTTTCCGCAAGCTTGAATTTTTTTCAGGGCTGGAATGGTTTCGTCGACGATTTGTTGCATTGGTACAAACTCGATATCGTGACAGAGAATAATATCGAGATGATCCGTTCCCAATCGATGCAGACTGACATCGACACTTTCTTCAACACGTTTTGCTGAAAAATCAAAATGATCCAGATCGTATCGTCCAAGTTTGGAGCATAAAATATAGTCGCTGCGCGAGATATCTCTTAAAGCCATGCCCAACAAAACTTCACTCATGCCTCGCCCGTAGAATGGGGAGGTGTCAATGAGGTTCATCCCACATTCCAGTGCGGTGGTGACGCTCTTCATAGCTTCGTCCAGTTGGATCGGTCGGAATTCCTGTCCTAAGGAAGACGCTCCGAAGCCTACGATTGGCAGCTGTAAGTCTGTCCTTCCTAGCTTTCTTTTTTTCACGTGGTGATTATTGGGTTTTGAGGCGTCACTGAAAACACCCGCCTGTTTAAATATACAGACGGGTGCTACTGATTTAATTTGAATAGGCTTGATTTTGGTTCTTAAGCAACTGTCAGCTGGAGACCGCTTCTCCCTCAATATTCGCCTCTTGACGAAAGACCAAATTATCCTCCTCGACGATCACATTAATGCGCAGGTTATCCAGCAGGGATCCCTTCAAAATTTCTTCCGCCAATGGGTCTTCCAAGTATCGTTCCACAGCGCGTCTCATGGGGCGAGCTCCATAATCCGGATCGTATCCTTTCTCCACCAAAAAGTCCTTGGCTTTATCGGACAATACCAAATCTATGTTCTTGCTCTTGAGCCGAGTCAGGACTTTCTCAGTTTCAAGCGTAAGGATCGTGATCAAGCTCTCGCGGTTGAGCGATCGGAAGACAATGACATCGTCCAAACGGTTCAGAAACTCTGGTTTGAAGGCACGCTTGGCTTCATCCAGGATTGTTTCCTTCATGGCATCGTAATCTCCCTGTTCAGACGGTTTTCTGAACCCAATATTCGCCTGGCTGCTCACCATTTGCGCTCCCACATTGGATGTGAGGAGTATCACGGTGTTTCTGAAATCAACGGTTCTTCCGACGTTGTCTGTCAACTTGCCTTCCTCCAGTATTTGAAGAAGCATATTCATGACATCGGGGTGTGCCTTCTCGATCTCATCGAATAAAATCACTGAATATGGTTTGCGTCGGACCTGTTCGGTGAGTTGCCCTCCCTCTTCGTAGCCTACGTAACCCGGAGGTGAGCCAACCAGTCTTGATACAGTGAACTTTTCCATGTATTCACTCATGTCCAGCTGTATCAAGGATTTCTCGTCACCAAACATATGGGCGGCAACTGTCTTTGCTAAAAGCGTTTTACCTACACCAGTAGGCCCCAGAAGAGCGAAGGTTCCAATTGGACGTCTCGGATCCTTCAGGTCAGCACGCGAGCGGCGAAGTGCCTTGCAGAGAGCGGAAACTGCCTCGTTTTGAGAAATAACTATGCGGGACAACTCGTCTTCCATCTCCAGTAGCCGCTGAATCTCGCCGGCTTCCATTCGTTTTAATGGAATCCCCGTCCATTTCGAAACCACCTGAAGCATGTCTTCGTCATCTACTGTGATTCGCTTCTCTTCGCGTGAGTCTTTCCACGCGTTTAAAATGGATTCGAGCTTTTCCTTCGATTGCTTTTCCTTGTCACGCATTGAAGCGGCTTTCTCGAAGTCCTGCTCCTTGATAGCCTTTTCCTTATCGACCCGGATAGTTTCGATTTCCACCTCGAGGTTTTTGACGTCTGGTGGCCGCGTCATGGAAACAATGCGTGCGCGAGCACCAGCTTCATCCATGACATCAATCGCCTTGTCCGGAAGGAATCTTCCTGTGATATAACGTTCGGAAAGTTTCACAGCGGACTCGATGGCAGCGTCCGTCAGTATGATGTTGTGATGATCTTCGTATTTCCCCTTGAGGCCCTGAAGAATAAGAATGGCGTCTTCCGGAGAAGGAGCTTCGACTTTGACACTTTGGAAACGACGTTCCAGCGCTGCATCCTTTTCAATATACTTGCGATATTCATTGAGCGTCGTGGCGCCAATACATTGCATTTCTCCCCGACTGAGCGCTGGTTTGATAATGTTAGAGGCGTCCATGGTTCCTTCGGCCGAGCCCGCACCCACAATCGTATGAAGCTCATCAATGAAGAGGATCACATTATTGGTTCGTCGTATTTCATCCATGACGGCCTTGATGCGCTCCTCGAATTGACCACGATACTTGGTACCTGCAACCATCAGGGCAAGATCCAGCGTGATGACTCTCTTTTCCCTTAAAATTTCAGGCACGTTGCCACGAGAAATTTCCTGAGCGAGTCCTTCGACAATGGCTGTTTTTCCAACACCAGCCTCGCCCAAAAGAACAGGATTGTTCTTGGTGCGTCGACACAGCACTTGAATGACACGCTCTATCTCATCCTTTCGACCAATAACCGGGTCCATAGACCCCTTACGGGCAATTTCCGTGAGGTCGCGACCAAACGCCTTGAGTGCGGGGGTTTTGATTTCACCCTTCTTATCGGGTTTGCCCGCCTCCTCCATGTTTGCAAAATCTTCTCCACCCTGAAAATTGGGATCAACCTCCTTCAGGATTTCATTGCGGGTCTGCTCCAGATCGATGTCAAGGCCGCGCAATACTTTGGCTGCTACACCGTTTCCCTCACGAAGCAAACCCAGAAGGATGTGCTCGGTGCCGACATAGGTGTGAGCAAGTTGCCTGGCCTCTTTTGAGGCAAGGTCCAACACCTTCTTGACACGAGGAGTGTACGGAATTGTGCCGGCTACCTTGTGGTCGGGCCCCGGAGGAACGTGTTTCTCAACCTCTAGCTGCACTGTTTCCAGATCGAGCCCCATTTTCTTTAACACGTTCACAGCAACTCCCTGATCCAACTTGATCAGCCCAAGGAGTAGATGCTCGGTGCCCACATAATTGTGGTTGAAACGATCTGCTTCTTTTCTCGCCAAAGCCAATACTTGCTGTGCCCTGGGAGTAAAGTTGTTGAAGGCGTCTTCACTCATACTTTTTATTTACGAATTTTCGAAAGTTATCGTTTTTCAATGTTGCCATCGAACCCAGACTTGCCCTGCTAAATTTGACCAGGATAAGTCCCCTGTGCTGAATCCATCTGAAGTCCCAAGCAACATCTTGGTGACCAAGACAGCGTTGGTGTTCCAAGAACTGCCCTATCCTACGCTCTTTTGACTCAGAAACCAGCACTTTTCCCAATATTATTGGTTCTCCTGACCTGTTATAGATCGGCATATTCCACCAAATTTTAAGCGCTTGTTTTGCCTTTATTGAGCAATTGATAGCTCCAGAGCAACGAGCGAGGGTAATGAAAGAAGCTTTTCCACAAATTACCCTTGGCTCGATTTGAGACAGTTCCATCTTTCCTCAGATAACCAAAACATTCTCCGTGTTTGGAATCTGTAAAGTGCTTAAATGACCAATTGTGAACTTTTTCATGCATTTCAGCATATTTTTTATCACCGCTTAGCTGATGAGCCATGATGGAAGCGATCATGGTTTCGTTGTGAACCCACCAGAATTTCATGTCATGCCAATATTCCTGGACGGGTTTTCCAGTCACGTCCACGAAATAAAGAAGACCGCCATGTTCTCGATCCCATGCAAGGTGCCAATTCCAATCCAACATGCTGCAGCCTAGCTGTATCCATGAATCGTTTTTCTGTAAGGCGCCTTCCTGCATGATGAACCACGCCGTTTCAATAGCGTGCCCGGGGTTTAGTAATCTCCCCTCAACATGATCTGAAATACTTCCGTCCGTCAGCACTTGTTCCATCACGCAACGTTTCTCTGGTTTCACAAAAAGGCGAATGATTTCAGTAATCATATGGCGGATCATTGCGTCAAGTCGCTCACTTGGACCTAGTTGGTGTCTTAACTCCTGAGCCGTCACCATTGCTATCATTCGAGGCGATAATCCCGTCATGGGGCGGATATCGGTGTATTTTGGTTCACCTCTTGAGGATGGATCGAAATTCCACTTGATGAACTGTTCCAAAAGATCACGGGCTCGTTGGGCAGATTCATCGCTTTTAGTTGTCTTTGCGTGCGCAGCAAAGGCGATCGCCGCAAATGCTTCGCTATAGGCATAACGCCGTTTTCGAATCGGCTTTCCTTGATCCGTTACATGAAAAAACATGCGGCCATCTGAATCAAAACAATATTTTTTCATGAATTGAATGCCAGATTCTGCATACTCAAGCCATTTTGAACCAAGGTTCAGGTCTTGTTGGCAACGTAATAACATCCATGTCATTCTCCCCTGAGCCCAAACAGACTTATCAGTGTCAATCAAAGTACCGTCCTGATCCAGGCTTGTATAAAATCCTCCGTTTTCAGTATCCACGCATCGTGGAAACCAGAAGGGTAAAACGTCTTTCTCCAACGCGCTCCGATACATGCTACCGATTTGGTGACGCCCCTCAGAGTTTCTGATACTCAGGCCATTCAAGCCGCCCTGGAGCTTTTTTCTCAGCAATTTGAGTGGGTCTTTATCAACAAAGTCAGTATCTACATGCATGAAAAGCCCTCTATGTTGCGACCAATGTGGGTGCAGGCAATTTTCGATCAATGCGGTCGATGCAATAACCAAAACCTGATCCATGGAGCGTGCTGATATCGACCACTCCATGCCGACGTTGATAAAGTTTTGGATGCTCTTTTGCCTCTGGTGTGCTGGCTTCCGGATAAAACTGCATGCCGTTTGTTTCGACCCCCATGATGGTCCCAACATGAGCAGCGAGTTGAAGATGCGGGATTTGTGCCAGCATTGGGTTGGTTAAATCCTGAACCATAAGGGTCATGCCGTGCGCTTTTGCCCAGCATGCACTTAAAATGGCACCGGTTTGAGTTTTGCAGGTCTTCAACGCGACGCCCGTCCAGCCCAATTCACGGCCTAATCGCACCAGCTTCCAGTCATGGGCACTTTCGTCCAGAAAGAGAGGTTTCCTTGAAGACACGCTGTGCACATCGATGGGGTGTTCCTCAAGTTCATACGGGAAAGGCTGCTCTACATAGAGAAGCATGCCATAAATCCTTGGATGGGTATCCCTGAGTTCGTCCAATATCTGGTTCACATACTCCGGCTTGCGCACGTTGCAGTTAAAATCAGCTGTCAGCCATTCCACTTCTTCATCCAGAGCAATCTGCCCGATTTGCAAAAGGCGATCCATGTCCCATGCGGGATCATCACCACGCAACTTGATTTTGAGACATTTCAAACCATCGGTACGAATCCAATCGCGCAGAAGGACCGGATATCCGTCATCGGGCTCCTCGCCATGGAGGTCACTTTTCTGCAGGGGATCCACACCACCCACCAGGTGCCAGGCGCGCAGCCGTTTGAGGGGTGTGTTTAACAGAAAATCGCTGGGATACTTTCCTGAAAAATCGATATTGGAATCCTTCGCCGCTTCCAGGTACCGGCTCAGATCATACTTTAAAAAGGCCTCATCATAGCACTTAAATATCGATCGGTCATGGACATTGCCGAATGCGTCATGGATGGCGATGTCGAATGCCGAAAGACACACAAGCGCTGCCAGCCATGGCATAGATTCCTTGCCCTTGCGGTGGTTCATATTGAATGTGTCCAGCAGTTGAGGAAGTTGCGTTTCTTGAAACTGCCACCCCAGTTCGATGGGATCGGCTGAAAGGTCGAATTCAACCACAGCGTGCGCCAGCATCTCACAAAATGTCTGCATCGCGCTCAGTCTCTCCTGATAGGGCAGACTGCCCGGCCAAACCCATTGAACGCTCAGAGGAGTTTCTCCCCAGCCGGAGCACTGCTTGCCTTCGGACGCGGCCACCTCAATTTTTGTGCGAGCAAGCACGACTTCTGTTAGAGTTTCAATCCCGAATTTCAATGGCATTCGGGTTGAAATAGGGATGAAATACAATTCACAACTCCGTGTTTTGATACCTTGATGATTCATGATTGATCGTATTTTTCCCTGCCCATAATGTCGATTTTCTCATTGAGATTCAAACAATCAATCTTTTCTATTATATCGTTGTCTTGTAAGGACTACCTCGGTCAGCTTCGGATATGAGACAGTTTTTGAGCGTATTCGTTTTCAGGAGAAATTAGAAGCTGAGGGGTGACTGTTTCGAAGTGGGCGTGTATGTGAGCATGATGTCCTCATTCATTCGCTGCCTCGCCCAAGTGAATCCAATTTTCCGATGCGTCATTTCCTTATTACCTTGACCACGCAGAGTCCATCTAATCTTCAACCAAGCCAGCATGCGATCAAGTCGAGTAGTAATTCCCTTAAATATGATTACGACATAATAATCTCTGTGAGCTTGATAACACTCTATGGTGAGCCCGGTTCCGGTTTCAGGCAACAAGGTGCAGGTTTTCCATTCATCCATTCAATGTCTCCCGCAAGGCGGATCACTTAGAGCTTAACGAATCCCAGCAAGAACAAATTAATCCTTCCTTGCGGCAGTTTGATTTATTGGATATGTCTCGGTATTTCAGAGAGAAATTAAGCGAATAAATGTTTTAATCTGCCGCTTCTTTCGTGATCTATTTGAAGAGAGTCGTTTCAATCCCTTTCCAACAACCATTGAATGGCCATGGAGGCATTTCCTGATGAGGTCATGGTTAATCGAGCAGGAAACCCGGATGAGGCATAGATATTTCTCAAGAGTGTCTCGGAATCTTTTTCTTCATTTGCCACCCACAACTCAGAGGGAGTTCCCAGAGCGAGCATTCCGGGCAGGTCTCCGTATTTTGCGCCTCCATGGAGAAAGTCGACATCCTTGAAATCGGTCAGGTCAGCAAATCGAAATCCCTGAGTTTGAATCGCAGAGCGATGTATGAGATCTCTGCACACTGCGCGCGCCGCAGCAATCCAATGTCCGGCGCCATTCAGTCCGATGAGTTCAATGCTTTCACTGGGGCGTTTTTCGTTGTGATGCACGTATGCCACAAGCGAAAGGATATCGTGTACCCGTTGAGCAAAGAGAGGCGAGTTGTATCCATATGTGTAGCCTGCAAATTCTCGAGGATTGGAGACCAAGCGATTTTGAGTGGCTTTCTCCGTTGAGCTTAAGAACTCGCCCTGCATCAAAAGATCCAATCCAACCACGGTACACCCTGCATCCAGTGCCCGTTGTACGATCGGCCTTGGTTTGCCGTTCGATTTCAGTAAACCGTTTTTTCCATTTTCAGTGGGCCAAATCCATGTCCGACCATTCCATTCAGAGGGGTATAAAAAGAGAGTGGGCACTGCTTCATCATGAGTCGTGTTTTTCAACATACCAACCATTTCAAGGTAAGTCCCTTTATCATTCTTGCTGGTCAATTCGAGTTCGACATTGCCTGCCCTTTCGAAAGTGCGACCAATGATCGCTTCGATACCCGGACCGTGCACATTACGAAATGCATGCGGACTTTGATGACTGGCCTGAAGTTTACGCTGGTTATCCTCATGCCAATGCCGCAGCAAATCGCGTTCGAAGTCGGGACCTCCCTCCGGGGTGTGGTGGCCGTGGGACCAGACGGTCAATGTGGCTTTGTCAAGGCGTTCATAATCCTGTTCCACGATGGGAAGCGCAAGATTCAGGTTCAAGTGCCGGTTCATGAAATGATACATTGCGGACCGGCTCACGTAATTGTAGTTGTGTCCAAAGTGGTTAAGTTGTGCAAGCGATACATTGTCTTCCTGACCATACAAGTTATACAGTTTTTTTAACTCGGGGAACCCTTTGGTGGTCATTTCAACTGTCCAGTCATCTGCTCCTGTCATACCCAGAGGTTTCGGGGCAAAGAGTGCTGCAATTTCTACATTTCCGGTGGGTATCCTTAACCCTGAGGCATTCTCACAAGTACATCCACCTTGCATGGCTGTGGATACCATGACGGCAGGGAAACAAGCTGCAAGACGGCTGTCCAAAGCTCCCATCATGAATGATTGAGTCCCACCGCCACTTGCGCCAGTAATGGTTAGACGAGCCGTATCCACATCAGGCAAGGTTTCAAGGAAATCCAGCGAACGGATGGAGTTCCACGTCTGCAGACCCATGATGCTTTGAAGGTTTGATTCGGCTTGAGGGCTGAAAAATCCCCAACGCTCAGAATGGTTCATTTCCGGCCGTTGGACGTTGAAACGGTGCGCCAGATCTTCTGTGATCTGGATGCTGTCAGCATATCCCACCATATCATAGTGAAACACCACGCAACCCATCCGGGCCAGTTGGACGTTGCGGGATTGAAGAGGAGAACGTCCTCCGTTTTCAAAACGTTCTGCTCCTTTATTGAGATCGTCCCATATGTCCAGATTCTCCGTGAATCTACCGTTGGACCAATGACCATGAGGGCTTAATACGCCGGGTCGAGGGCCTTCAAATCCTTTTGGGCGATACAGGCTTCCTGTGACATAGAATCCGGGGAAGCTCTCAAAGTAAACTTTTTCAACGGTGTAATTCCCCTGGTCGATCTTGCCGTGAATCACTGGGTTCAGCAGAGTTCTCGTAGGCATGGGCCAGAGTCCGTTCATGACCAGCAAATGCCTGCGCAGTTGACTTGCTCTTTGTTCCCAATCGTCAATCGTCTTTGGTAATTTAAAAGGGAAATAGCCGTTCAGATCTTTCGGTGCTGCAAGGCGCGAGTCATTGGGGAGTTGATCTTTCGGCAAGGCCCTGACATCGAGCTCGGCAACAGAGAGCGTTGTCACGCCAATTACAAAGCAAGCGGCCAGGCATCTGGCTATCAATTTGGTTTTCGATGTCCGTAATGGACAGGTAGTTTTTTTCATGAGGATATATTTTCATTAAACGAGAGCATGCGCCCATTGACAACCATGAAGGAACGAAATTGTGACTGTCGGTTCAGTCATGCTGAACGTCTCAGCCATGGTCTGCTTATGGCCGAGTGCAGTGATAGAGCTGGCATTCTACTCATTTGTAGACAAATGAAATGGTGAGGAGATATATTGCCATCTTGATTCAAAAACGGCTAAACTGTTTATCTCATGGTCGATCAAAAAATATACTCCAGCCTATTCGTGATCAGATGGATGGTTTTTGTGTTGGGGACTGGTCATCTCTCGGCGCAAACTTCGGCGACCAACCCCCCCCATAAAGTGCAGATAGATGATGATCGATTCGAATCAAATCGTAATGGTCGTGAACTGTCTTTGCCTGCCGATGATGCTTCTTTCACTTTCGCCGTATTAGGCGATCGCACTGGTGGACCGGCGGAAGGAGTGAAAGTTCTAGCTCAAGCGGTTGATGAGATTAATTTATTGGAACCTGACCTTGTGATGACTGTTGGAGATTTAGTGCAGGGTTACAATCAGCAGGTCGAGTGGTTGATGCAAATGCGTGAATATCGCGGTATCATGGACAGCCTTTTGATGCCCTGGTTTCCGGTTGCTGGAAATCATGATGTCTATTGGCGTGGGCCGGGGAAACCGTCCGGTGAGCATGAGTCAAATTACGAACAGCATTTTGCCCCTCTGTGGTATGCATTTGAGCACAAGAATGCCTGGTTTATAGTGCTTTATTCAGACGAAGGTAATCCTGAAACGAAAGAAAAAGCGATCAGCAAACCTGCAAGTCAGGTGATGAGCGATCGTCAGTTAGCCTGGCTCCAGGGGACCCTTGAAAAAACAGCTGATGCGGATCATGTATTCGTCTTTTTACATCATCCAAGATGGTTGAAAGGTGGGTATGGAGATGATTGGGGGAAGGTTCATGATACCCTCGTAGAGGCAGGTAACGTCAAAGCCGTTTTTGCAGGTCATATCCATCGAATGCGATATGATGGACCCTACGATGGTATTGAATACATCACTCTTGCGACGACCGGTGGATCGCAAAGTGGTCTTTCACCGAAGGCCGGAGGGCTGGATCATTTCAACATGGTCACCGTAAGAAAACAGCAATTTGCTGTTGCCTCGTTACCTGTAGGACAAACCATGAATGTCCGAGAAATTACAGGGGATGTCAGTGATGGTGTCAGGCAATTGAATGGCGTGGTGCCTGAGTTCAGTCATCGATTCAGGATCGAGCCGGATGGCAGCGCCGACGCTTTGGTACGTATCAAGCTTACGAACCCATCAGATCAATCCATGCGGGCCAAAGTGAATCTCAGTAGTTTGGATTCAAGATGGATCTTCTCCCCAGACCGTCTAAATCGAACCATCAAACCAGGCGCTATGATGGAGATGGTTTTCCGTGTTTTTCGTTGGAATGATTCTCTGGATCTGTCATGGCGTAATCCAGTCTGCGATGTTCAGTTGGATTACATAGCTGAGAATGGTAAACATTATCCGATCAAGTCCAGCCAGCATGATATTCCATTTACTGTAGATATGCCCACACCTTCGATACCTCGAGTGGAGTCTGTGATCGAACTTGATGGCAACGGAGATTATCTGAGAGTGGATGCCGATCAAATCAATCTCAGTGGAGGACCATTCACTGCAGAATGCTGGATAAAGGTGCCGTATTTGAAAGAGAATGCCACCCTTGTCTCCAATGCCGAGAAAAAGGGTGGCTTTAGATTGAGCATTTCCAAAGGGAGGCCCCTGTTTGAAGTCCATTTAAGGGATGGGTCGCTGGTGACCGTGAAGCCTGCTGGCAAGGATGCAATTTATGCAGGTAAGTGGCACCATCTTGCAGGTGTCTTCAAATCGCGAGCAGCTTCGCTTTATCTGGACGGGCGTCTGGTCGGTAGAGAAAGTGTTGAGTCACTTGCTGAACCAAGCCAATATCCTCTATTGATTGGTGCCGAGGTGACAGCTCAGCCCGTGGCTTCCTTGTTTTTTGCTGGGCGGCTCGATGGTATAAAAATATCCAGTGATGCCAAGTATGATAGTGACTCATTTACACCCTCCAGGCGCCATTTGCCTGATCGATATACGGAGCTGTTGCTGAACATGGATGACCTGCGCGTGCTTTGGCTTTATGATGAGTCAATCAACAAAGCGCACCCTCAAATGATAGGAGGCGCCATGATTCAGGCTGAATATTGATAACTTCATTTGTTTGCCCCTGAATCCTCAGGCTCAAAAGCGAGAGGCAGCTTCAATTGACTGTATTTGATATTCCAAAGTTTGGATGCAGAAATGCCCACGAGTCGCAACGGTTGGTTTACCAGTCGTTCCCGGGCGAGCATCTGGCATACATTGCGATAGATGGCCGAAGCGTCCTGTATTCCCTCTGGCAAGGTTGTCTGGCGAGACAGAGTTGTAAAATTTCCATAACGAACCTTGACTTGGATTGTGTGAGCAAACAAGTCCTGCCGAGTTAATTTTTCGGCAATTTCCTCGGCTTGTTCTTTCAGTGCCGACTTGAGTGTGTTGCGGTCATCGGTATCTCTCAAGAAGGTTGTCTCGCTGCTGATACTTTTAACCGAATCATTCGGCTCCACTCGTCGATCATCCACTCCAAGGGCATATTGTTTCAGACGAGGGCCGAAATTCCCCATCAGACTTACAAGTTCTCCTCTGTATTCCTGAATATCGCCTATGGTATGAAGACCGGCTTTGTTCAGAATTTCATTGGACGCTTTCCCAACGCCATGAATTGATCGTACTGGCAAGCAAGCAAGAAACAGTTTTTTGTCCCTCTCGGGTATCAAGACGAGGCCGTTTGGTTTGTCATAGTCGCTTGCAATTTTTGCGAGCATCTTGTTACTCGCTATCCCAATGCTGATTCTCAGTTGTCTTTCCTTTCGGATCACAGCTTTGATTTCTCGAGCTATGGGCAATGCAGACATTAGACTTGCCTCAAAATCATCGCCCAGACACCTGCCTGATAAATCAAGATAAGCCTCGTCAACTGACATCTGCTCAATTTTTTCACAAAAACAGCGTATCAGCTTCATGATTTCATGTGATTCCTTGCGATATTTTTGGATGCATGGTGAGAGGAAAATGCCATGCGGGCACAGGGTTTTTGCGGTGCGGCTTGGCATGGCGGAACGTACTCCGAACTTCCTGGCCTCGTAGCTGGCAGCGCACACGACTCCGCGGCGATCCGGGGGGGAACCTACGATGACCGGCTTCCCTTTCAAGTCTGGCCGATCACGTTGCTCGACCGATGCGAAAAAGGCATCCATATCGACGTGCATAATGACTCGTTTGTCTGTGGTCAAGTCGTTTGAATGAGTCCTTTTTCTCATGTTTGCATCATTGATGCTGAGTGAAATTTCATGGGCTTTTGATTCAATAATCAGTTCTGATCAGTCCATACTTGATACCGCGCTTTTCCTTCGTTAATTTGCACTCATGATGCCATCAGGCTTAATCCTGTGAAATTACAATATATGTCCGAAGAATCCTACATTCAGAAGCTTTTTGCCGAACGTATCGGTGGTCAGAACTATGGTAAGACCACCGCAATCTACAAGTTTGAAAAAATCAAGCGTGCCAAGCAGGCTGCACTTAAAGCCAATCCGAACGCTGAGATAATTGATATGGGAGTAGGGGAACCTGATGCAATGGCCTTTCCTGAGGTGGTGTCGGTGTTGCATGCAGAGGCTCAAAAACCGGGTAACCGTGGATATGCGGATAATGGTGACTCGGTCCTTAAAGAGGCGGCTGCAACGTATCTCGACAAGGTTTGCGGTGCACCTGGGATCAATCCAGACACGGAAGTGCTTCATTCCATCGGTAGCAAAGCGGCTTTGTCGATCTTGCCTGCAGCGTTCATCAATCCGGGAGACTACGTGTTAATGACCACCCCCGGGTATCCTGTGTTTGGTACGCATGCCAAATTTTACGGAGGCTTGGTGCACAATCTTCCCATCACCAAAGAAAATGGTTTTCTACCCGATCTGACAAGTATTCCGGCTGATGTGCTTGAGAAAGCGAAGGTGCTTGTGATCAATTACCCCAACAACCCTACAGGAGCGAGCGCTACAAAAGCGTTTTTCGAAGACGTGGTGGCCTGGGCAAAAAAGAACAACATCATTGTAGTGCATGACGCAGCATACGGTGCACTGGTGTTTGACGGTAGCCCGTTGAGTTTCCTTTCCGTTCCTGGAGCCAAGGACGTTGGGGTTGAACTTCACTCAACGAGCAAAGCCTTTAACATGACAGGTTGGCGCTGTGGTTTTGTAGCTGGCAACGAGCTGCTGGTCAAAGCGTATGGTGATGTTAAGGACAATACGGATTCAGGGCAATTCCTGGCCATACAGCATGCGGCCGCCTATTGTTGGAATCATCCTGAAATCACGGAAAAGATTGCTGACAAATACAGCCGCCGCATGGATGGATTGGTGGAAGTCCTACGCAGTGCGGGTCTGGATGCAGTGAAGCCAGGTGGTTCGTTCTTCTTGTATTTGCCTTCCCCAAAAGCCGCGGTCAAATCAGACGGAGCGCGCATCGAATTTGAAAATGGTGAGGCGGCTTCACAATGGTTGATACGTGAAAAGCTTATTTCGACGGTTCCCTGGGATGATGCAGGTGCCTTTTTACGATTCAGTGTCACGTTTGCCGCACCCACGATCGAAGAAGAAAAGCGTGTGTTGTCTGAAATACAGTCTCGACTCAGTGACGTGACCTTCGAATTTTAAATTCAGATCAAACTGTTTCAGTGAATGTTGATAAGGGCGCCCGCATGGGCGTCCTTATTTCTTTCTGGAACTGGAACACTGAGTTTTCAAAGCGCTGCCAAGCCGTTCAATACCCTCTCGGATATCCCTCAAGGAAGCGTTACCAAAGCTGATACGCATTGCGTTGTCACAATCGTGCGTATTCAAATCTTTTGCATGGGTGTATATCCCGGGTACATACATGACACGTTCTTTAAGCGCTTTTTTGAACAAAGGACTCCGAGGACCGGTGGAAATTTTCTTTGGCGCCTTTGCCCAGAAATAAAGGCCGCCCTCCGGCCCGTCCCATTCGATTTCATCGGGAAAAGAACGTTGAATGCATTGTTGCATGTGTCGGGCTTTGTTTTGGTAGCGTGACTGAAGTTGATTCAAGTGACTTTGATACAAGCCTGAATCAAGAGCTTCCTCCAAGATTGACTGCAACAAGTTTGCCGTTCCGAAGTCATGGTTTCCTTTGATCCTCATGACCACCGTTCGGAGGGGTTCCGGTAAGAAACCAAAACCAATTCGAATACCTGTGGCAAATGGTTTGCTGTAAGTGCCTGAATAAATCACGCGTTGTCTTGCGCCCGGCAGGGTGAGCATCGAAGCTGTCTCCGGAGTATTTGGAAACTTTAACTCACGGTAGGCTGCATCCTCCAGGATATAAATCGGATGCCCGGCATGCTTTTCGTATGATTTTAAGAGGCGCAGAATGGCTTCCTTCTTTTCAATTGAGGTAGAGATGCCCGTAGGATTCTGAAAGTATGAAACAAGGTAGAGCATTTTAACCTTCCTGATTTCACCTGACTGTCTTAATCCCTCCAGCGTTTTCTTCAATGACTCGAGGTTCATACCATCGGAGTCCATTGGCACGCTTCTGGTTTTTGTATCAAAACTTTGAAGAATACCTAAATAAACAAAATAACTGGGCGCTTCCACCAATACGATGTCATTTTTGTCGCAGAGTGCTTCTGTCAGTAGATACAAGAACTGCTGGCTTCCATGCGTAATGATCACTCGATCCGGTTTATAACAAGGGCCTTCTGGGGCTGATATGTCTAGTCCAGCCACCTGTTCAGCGGTCTGCTGGCGCAGATGATCTCTTCCTGCTCCCACTCCATACTGCAAGCACTCCATCGCCCGCTTGTTGCTTTTGGTGAGTTTTGAAAAGATTGTCTGGACTTCCTTCACGGGTAAGGAAGGACCGTCCGTGAAGCCAGCTGCGAGTGAAATTAAATCGGGATACTTCAGCTTTTGCTCCATCAGCCATGCAATGGGCGGTGCTTCGATGCGACGTCCCAGCTCAGAAAAATGTGCTTGATCGTTGTAGCTGGCATTGTTTTTGGATCCCATCCACCATGCTTAAAGCAGCGTATGGATTCCGTCCAGAACTTAGGTGCTTTGAAAAGGCATTTTACCCTGACCTGCCATCATCGAGGATCTGTTTTCTGTCTCCCAGAACGCTCCGGCATCAAGGGGCGCATGAATGCATCCACACCTGTTTGCAATGATTGCAGGCGCTCCCATTCGGAATCGTTGTGGTTACCGCTAATTTCGTGAAGCCATTTGGGTTCATTGGCAGCCTCGAAATTTCGTTGAGCATGATGGAATCGTATCAGAGTGTCGTCATGGCTGTGTAGAATCAGGACAGGCATTTGCACTTGAGCAAGCCTCGACCGCGTGTCGTGCCGAATACTTGAAATGAGACGCACTGGAAGGAGCGGAAACAATTCTGCTCCCAAATCCGGAATGCTCGTGAATGTTGAATGCAGAATGAGCCCAGCCATTTGATTGTCCTTTGCTATCTCGGAAGCCACCCCGCCTCCGAGGGATTTTCCAAGCAGAAGAATGCGTTCTTTCTTCCAATGATTGTTCGACGCCCATTTCAAAACCGATCGGAGATCCTCATAGGTTCCAGCTTCGGAAGGTGAACCGGTGCTGCTGCCGAATCCACGATAATCATATGCCAGGATGTTGAATCCAAGATTCAGCCAGGTTTGGTAAAAACCCTGGCGATGAGTCATGTTCCCAGCATTTCCGTGTGAAAAGACAATCAACCAATCGGCATATATCGCATCCTCCGAACAGGGCATGAACCAGGCATTGATCTGCAGGTTTCGTCCAGAGGGTACCATTAAATTTATCCCTTTCGGACTGGCGTTTTTTACCGTTGAAACGAGATTGCGGCTTGGCTGATACGCTTGTTTGTACTCAAACCATCTCAAGGCCAGATAAAGAAGGCCCGAAACCAACAGGAATTCAAACAGCCAAAGCACTCTTTTTTTCCTCTTCGATGATGGAGGCATGATGGACGGAAGCCGGTCTCACTGATCGATTCCTTCGACTCAAGGATGGCTGCATTGCGCCAAGCTCAATGTGCCAGGATTTGAGTCATGGCATCGAGATAGCGATCCACATTTTCAGCTGTTGAGGATTCGCCCATCAGACCCACACGCCAGATTTTTCCTTTCATTGGGCCAAGTCCCGCTCCTACTTCAATTTGATACTCCTCCAAAAGTCTTTTACGAACCTGAGCTTCGTCAGTTTCTTCCGGCACGGTCACGGCGTTCAATTGCCATAACTGGTGACCTTCCTGTGAAGCGATACCAAGTCCCAGCTTTTTCAAGCCGGCAACCAATTTTTCATGATTTGCCTTGTGTCGGGCCCATCTTGTCTGCAGGCCTTCCTCGAGGACAAGCCGCAAAGATTCATGCAAAGCATAGTTCATGGAAATAGGGGCCGTATGGTGATATACCCGTTCGGTTCCCCAATACCCAGACAGGAGATTGACATCCAGATACCAACTTTGAACCTTGGTTTCGCGATTATTTGCAATTTTCAATGCCCTGGGGCTTAGTGAAACGGGAGCCAATCCCGGGGGGCAGCTCAGGCATTTCTGGGTCCCGCTATAAACCGCATCAATATTCCACCCATCAATATCTACTTCGCAGCCACCAAGCGAGGTCACTGTGTCCAGCAACATCAGTGCTCCCGCGTCATGCGCAATCTTGGAAATCTCCTCTGCTGGAGTCAGGGCTCCAGTCGATGTTTCCGCATGAACCAGAGCGATCAGTTTGGGGGATTTGCCTGCAACAGCCTCTTTTACCTGCTCGGGTCGTATGATTTCACCCCAGGGGGCTTCTACCTTAATCACGTTGGCGCCGCACCGGATCGCCAAATCAGCCATTCGCATACCAAAAACGCCGTTGATACAGACCACCACATCATCGCCCGGTTCGATCAGGTTCACGAAGCAAAACTCCATCCCGGCACTCCCTGTTCCGCTCACGGGGAAAGTCATTTCATTTTCTGTCTGAAATACTTGCCGCAGCATGGATTTAATTTCTTCCATCATTCCGATAAAAGCCGGATCGAGGTGGCCGAGCAAAGGGTTTGACAATGCCGTCAGCACACTTGGCGCAGCATCGCTGGGGCCAGGGCCAAGCAGCAATCTATTTGGTGGAGTGAATGCCAGGGATGTTTGCATGAGCTCGTTCTAAGGTGAATTCGCATCAAACGCAACTTCGGAAAACTGGCAGCTTAAAAAAAAACAGCAAAGTTACTTGATGCAGGAGAATCCATGTGTTTTCTTTCCATCCGTTTGTCGCCTCAATTGGAATGAAGGTTCAGGTTGGAACCTCTCACCATGGGGTGGAAATTTCGACTGAGTAAAACTTTTTAATTATGAGAAAAGAAAGCGGGGCGGGTGTGGGCAGGTATTCAGCAAAACAAACCGTAGTACCAATCAACTTTAGTTATTTCGCACCCAAGGCAAAGAAAGTCGCTATCATTGGGGATTTTAATCATTGGAGTGGGGATGATTACCCCATGGAGCGTATGCCGGATGGGGCATGGCATCTTCAAGTAGCCATGCATTCAGGTCATCACCGTTATCTTTTCCTCGTGGATGGAGAACCGCAACTCGATCCCAAGGCAAATGGGGTGACGCGCACGGAAGAAAATGTTCGTGTGTCTTTGCTCTCAGTAAGCTGAATATTTCATACACATCGCGTTTTCGCGGCGATCAGCATCTGAAGCGGATTCTCAGTTTTTGTATTTACTGCTGCGCTTATGGGAGAAGAATTCCCTGATCATGGCGAGTGATTCTTCCTCGCGAACACCCGATGTGATTTCGCAACGGTGGTTCAAACCTGGAAATTGCAAGATATTCATGGCGGTTCCGGCGGCTCCGGCTTTGGGGTCGCTTAATCCAAAAATTACACGCTCAATACGTGTGTGCACGATTGCACCCGCACACATCGGGCATGGCTCCTTCGTAACATAGAGGGAACACTGATTTAATCTCCAATCCTCTATAACACTTTGAGCTTGAGTAAGTGCCAGCATCTCAGCATGGGCTGTCGCGTCTCTGAGAACTTCCACCTGATTAAATGCGCGTGCAATGATTCTTCCCTCATGAACAATCACCGCCCCTACGGGTACTTCATCTGAAGCATAAGCTCGGCGAGCCTGTCTGAGGGCTTCGGACATGAAATAGTCGTCACTGTGTAAGTCTATCATGATATTTGTTGGCAATCAAAGGACTCCAGTTCTCTCCATGTGAAAGTTCCATCCTCACGGCAATCACATTCTGCAACAAAAAAACCATGCTTGTGTTTTTTGACAAGCGGCCAAATAAATATTCGATCCGTCTCTGGTATGTTCAGGTTTTCAACGTCTTTCATGGGGAAAAACTGGAAGCTGCCCTCCGGATGCTCAGGGGGAAGGGCGGAAAGTCTGGGGCCGTATTCAAAAAGAAACATCATCCAATGATGCTCGCCTTCATGGCCTGTTTCACTGACGATCCCTTTGAGATTGAAATCTGAGGGGATGGCCTTGATTCCTAACTCTTCCCTCGCCTCCCTCGCAGCGCATGTATGTGGTGATTCACCTGATTCCTGATCCAGTTTGCCCCCCGGAGGACTCCAGAGTCCCTGATTTGGGGGGCGAGTTCGTTGCAGGAGTAAAATTTCCCCTGATGTCTTGAAACAATAAATCAAGGTTGAAATTTTAAACTTTGAAACTGCTTTCATCAGGCCAATTCGAGCATGTCTGCCTCTATAGACAAGGCTGCCGCCTGTCCAATGAAATCTAATCGAAGGAGCACTGTTGATCTGCCATATCGGTCTTCGACCCATCCCTCTATCCCTCGCATGGGGCCAGATTTGATGAGGACACGCTTCCCCGGGCCAATCTCAGGAGCCAGCTTGAGTTCGCATCCGCTCTCGATTGCCTCGAAGATATCTGACAATTGAGAATGGAACCCTTCCTGATCAGGAATATCCAATAAATTGGCCACATAGTCACTTTGATATACTTTCTGCCGACTTAGTGGGTGTATTTTCAGAAAAACATATCCGGGGAACAACGGCTTATCGAACGAGACTGTTTTACCTCGATACTTATGCGCAGACTGGATGGTTGGTAAAATATTGTAAATCAACTCCCTTTCCAGATACATGCGGAGCTTTTTCTCGCAGCGCGGTCGTGTGTGTGCCACAAACCATTCGATATCGGTTTCCTCCCGGACCTGCGGCGATTTTATGGATGATCTGCTCAAACCTTTGATGTGTTCTTCATGTGTTGATGGTGCTGCTTTTGATGGCCATCAAGATGGTGTTAATCGGACAGAACTATGGGTTGCAAATCCGTGCATTTTTAGCAAGCGCGAAACCTGAAAAGATTTATATTTATTCATCACTTTGACAAACCATATCCATGACCACAGCAGCCGCCAGGATGGTGGTGTCATCCTCGCCGATCACAATAATCTATTCCGAGGGAATCCCCCCGAGAAAAGAATGCCTTCGCTACTTTTGCGGAAGGCTGGCCAGATCGCTCAAATTCATATTCGAAATGCAGGAAATCACCTTTGACCGATTAGTCATTCGGTCCGGGGACATCGACCGTAAATTTGGATCTGAAAAAACAGACTTCCTTTACCACATCCGCAAAAAGTGTTGCTTCCCGTTAAATTTCATATGTGCTTTTGAATCAGAGCAGCTTCTGGCTGATAAAGGCAAGTTCGCGCCCCTGCATGTCTTGAAAGGATATTTTCTTACTCAAGCTGGATGCACTGCCATCGACAAAAAAGTATGCTTACCTTGTGAGTCCTGAAATCATTTTCAAAGCCTCATAAATTTTTCACCATCTGATAAAGCATCCATCCATCCTGCCCCTATGCTCATGATCTCAGAAACCATAAAACACCCACTATTTTGTAATGCAAGCCTCTTGCCAGAGCGATGAGCAATCGAATCAGGACGCAATAGATGCTCTGACTGAGTCCAAATAAGCAGATGCTTCAACGGAGCCCTCCTCCGGAGCCCAGGAAGCAAAATGCTCAGGCAGGGCTGAAGTATAGGGGCCCTCCTTGATTTCCATTACAACACTTTCCTCGCCTGCCGGAAAAAGGGTGTGCCATGTGTTGGGAGGCATCTCGACAGCGGACATGGGGCCATTGGGGCTGAGTTCAAAATGTTCGAGAATATTACCTTCCTGACCAAAGATGACCAACACACTTGTTCCTTGTATCGCTAGAATTAATTCCCATTTATTCGATGCCGGATGCCGATGAGGGCGTACGTAGGTTCCATCAGTCAAGGCTATGCAAAGGCGTTGTACTGGAGCTTCTAACTGTTCATGTAAATTAAAATGACTGCGTTTTCTTGCGGACTGACGCGCATTGCTCAGACACTCGCTGATACAATCGTAGCCGATTATTTTGATCATCTTTTGAGGGGCAGGGAGGTTATTTTTCTGAGATGAAGCTTTTGAATTTCTTAATTATGTCTGGTAATTGTTGTAATGCAAGTATTTGGCGTTTTGCGCGTCTATCAGGCTGCGCCGGGAATCCCATCCATTTTTGTCCTTCCGGAATAGAATGTATGACGCCCGCTCGACCTGCCACAACAGCTTTGTCACCAATGGAAATGTGTCCTGCGACTCCCGCCTGGCCCGCAAGAATGACGTAATTCCCAATTTTAGAACTTCCCGCGATCCCGACTTGTGCGATCACGATACTGTGGTCGCCTATGACTACATTATGTCCGATTTGCACCAGATTATCGATCTTCGTTCCTTTCCCGATGCTTGTTGAACCCAGGGCTCCGCAATCAATGGTCGTATTCGCGCCTATCTCCACATCATCCCCGATCACGACATTGCCTACCTGCGGGATCTTTCTGTGAAATCCCTGATCCAATACATATCCGTAACCGTCGGATCCTATGACCGTTCCGGCATGAATGCGAACGCGTTTACCAATCTCGGTCGAAGGATATAAAGTGACATTTGGGAAAACAGTGGTTTCATCGCCAATTTGTGAAAGAGCTCCCACATGGACATGCCCCTTTAAAACAACATGTTCACCAATCCTGGCGTCTGATTCGACAATGCAGTGCGGGCCGATATGTGCTGAGGGTGCAACTATCGCGGAAGGATCGATGACTGCCGAGGCATGAATGCCGGGGCTGGATCTTTTTTCGGGATGGAGAAGGTCAAGCACCTTGGCAAATGCCACTCGAACATGCTCTATCTGAATGTATGGTTTGTCTGTTGTGATTTCACTGCTTGGTATCAGCAACGCCGAAGCCTTACTCTTAAGTGCTTTTCCCAAAAAGTGTTCATTTTCAGCAAAAGTCAGGAATCCTTCCTTTGCTGCATCTGCTGGTGCAATACCGATGATCTGCGTATCTGGATCGCCTTTCAAAGTGCCGCCAACATGATCAGCAATGGCTTGTAGTGTAAAATTTGGCATAATAAATTGTGTAGAGAAAGGGACCTTGATTGCAAGTCCACCAGTAAGAGAACAGATTTCCTGATTTCTGTCTTTTTATTCCCCTCAGCTCATCAAGCTGGAGCAGGTATTCCTCTTTTCGCTACAATTTGATTTTTTTCATCTAGGACCAACACTTTGGGTATCCAATTTGAGGCCTCTTCCTTCGTCAGGCTCGAAAAGGTCATGATGGTCAGTCGGTCTCCTTTGTTGCCTAAATGAGCTGTGGCGCCATTGAGGATAATTTGACCGCAGTTTGGATCTCCCGGGATGGCATAGGTTTCAAATCGATTTCCATTTGCCATGTTGCCGCAAAGCACTTTTTCGTAGGGAAATATACCTGAGAGCTCCATGAGATCACAGGATATGGTCATGCTTCCCTCATAATCCACGCAGGAGTCTGTTACGGTCGCGAGGTGCAGTTTTGATTTAAGAATTTGTATGAACATAACTTCAAGTCACTCGTTGACTTGCCTTGGAGATCTCTTTATAAAGCACCCAATATCTGAATCAATCCTAAATCTTTGTCGTATAGCAAACAGTTATGTCCAAAACACTTAAAGTCGGCATGATCGGTTACCGTTTCATGGGTAAAGCGCATTCCAATGGTTGGAGGCAAGCACCGCATTTCTTCCCTCTGAAAGCTGATCTTGAGATGCACACCATTTGTGGGCGCAACAAGGAAGCTCTCGAAGCTTCTGCAAAAGAGCTGGGTTGGAACAACATTTCAACTAGCTGGGAAGAAGTCATCAATAACCCTGAAATCGACATTGTGGACATCAATACGCCCAACGATTCCCATGCTGAAATTTCAATCGCTGCAGCAAAAGCAGGCAAGCACGTCCTTTGCGAAAAACCTCTCGGAATGACGGTTGCGCAATGCAAGGAAATGGTTGACGCAGCCAACGAAGCTGGAGTTGTGCACATGGTGTGCCACAATTACCGTCGCATCCCAGCGATTGCTCATGCGAGGAAAATGATTGAAGAAGGGGCTCTTGGAGATATTTTCCACTACCGTGCACGATATGCTCAGGACTGGATCGTAGACCCAGAATTCCCACTCGTGTGGCGCTTGCAAAAAGGTATCAGTGGCAGTGGAGCTCACGGTGACATCAACGCACACATCATAGATCTTGGCCGATATCTCATCGGTGAATTCGATGAAGTGTGCGGATTAATGAACACTTTCATCAAACAGCGGCCCATTGAAGACTCATCGGCTAAGAGGGATGGCCTCGGTGGTGCCGGTGGGAAAACTATGGGTGAGGTGACGGTAGATGATGCTGCGCTCTTTATCGGTAAATTCAAAAATGGAGCCGTTGCCAACCTTGAAGCCACTCGTTTTGCGTTGGGCCGTAAAAACAGTATTGTCATCGAAATCAATGGCTCGAAAGGGTCCCTTTATTTTGATTTTGAGGATATGAATCGATTGAAGTGGTTCGATAATACCGTGGCAAGTGACCGTCAGGGCTTCAGCGACATCCTTGT
>JBDQII010000008.1:0-26587 GCA_040264395.1 Verrucomicrobiota bacterium | reverse complement strand
TCAGGTTGAAATCCGAGATGATAATCACGGTGCACCGATTGCAATCGGTGCACCGTGATTATCATCTCGGATTTCAACCTGAATCAGTCGGTCACCAGTTTCCTGCCCATGCTCAAATGGCATCTCAATACCTCACACTGCAGGGTGCCGTAGCGCATACTGACATGCCTGTTGAATCCGGACCTACCTTGTTGCTCCCCTTTTCACATCACTTTCCGGCAGGTTATCTTGCTTATCGACGTCCTGCTTTCATGAAGGTTTTTGAAAAACATCGATCTCAGCTGGCATTCAAATGTGGAGATATGTTGTTTTTCAGCCCTGCTCTATTTCATGCAGCTGGTGCGAATCGAACGACGAAGGATCGAATGGCTAATTTGTTGCAGGTTTCGTCAGCATTCGGCCGTGCTATGGAGCAAGTCAATCGAACTCAGATGGTCCAGTTGATACATCCTCGACTCCTGGATCGGTTGAAGGAAGGGACAATCTCGGATCGTCAACTGCAAGACGTGGTTTCCGCCTTTGCCGATGGATACTCCTTTCCAACCAACCTGGATTCTGATCCTCCCATGCATGGCAGTGCGCCTGAAACATGTCAACAGCTTTGGTTACGGGCATTGAGAGAAACATGGGATTCCGAGCGATTGAAACAGGCGCTTTTGGAGCGCACAACGACTAGAAAGGCCTGAGAGGAGCTTGTGCTTTTCCATGCTCACCTTGCGGCCAGAAAAAGTTTTAGCTTTTCAGCTGTTTTATCGCCAAACCCCGGTAATTGAGATATTTCTTCCAAGCTTGCTGCCTTAATGCGTTGAACGGATCCGAACTTTTTTAAAAGTGCGGCTTTTCTGGATTGACCGATCCCAGGGAACTCATCCAGTAAGCTTTCTGAAATTTTCTTGAGCCTCAATTGCGCGTTGAAGGTGTTTGCGAATCGATGCGATTCGTCACGGACGCGTTGAAGGAGTTTAAGTGCACCGGAACGATGGTCCAATCGAATGGGGTCGGGTTTTCCGGGCTGGTAAATTTCTTCGAATTCCTTTGCCAGTCCTATGATGGGAATCTTGCTGAGACCGAGTTTGGCAAGTTCCTCGCAGGCTGCTCCGAGTTGCCCCTTGCCTCCATCAATCAGGATCAACTCAGGGAAAGGTGACTCATTGGATTCCAGATCCGTTTTTTGCTCTCCTGCTTCTTTGAGCAGTCTCGTGTACCGTCGTCGAACGGTCTCTGCCATGCAGGCAAAATCATCCTGCCCCTGCACGGTTTTCATTTTATAGCGTCGGTAGTTGGATCTGTCTGGGCGACCATTTCTAAACCTGACCATGGAGGCGACCTTGAAGGTTCCACTGATATTGGAGATGTCGAAACCCTCGATTCGGACCGGTATTTTTCGAATGCTCAAAACTTTTCTCAGCTCTGTTAAATCAGATACCGGGTCGATAGCCAGTGGTAGTTTGTATGGAAGGCGTGAAAATTTACCTGTTTTCTGAGTGGCTTTCTTGAGGTCCTGAAGCATGTCGCGCAGTTCAGCGGCTTTCTCAAAGTCAAGCGTTTCTGCCGCCTTTTGCATCATCTTCTTGAGATCTTTTTCCATTTCTTGCGACTGGCCTGTCAGGAACTCGCAAGCTGCCTCTACCTGTTTCAAATAATCCTCGGTGGATATGTTATCGATACAGGGTGCTGTGCAGTGCTTGAGATGACCGTAGAGGCAATGCTTGTAATCGTGCTTGTTCGGGGTCAATGGGCGACAGCCTCGCAGGCTGAACTTCTGTCGCACCATGGTCATGGTACGGCGAATAGCACCAGAATTTGCAAATGGTCCGAAATACCTGGCGCCATCATCTTGTCTTAAACGCGTCAGTGTGAACCGCGGAATGGGATCTTTGAGATTGACCTTCAGTAAGAGGAAACGTTTATCGTCCTTAAAACTAATGTTGTAACGAGGCTTGAATTCCTTGATCAACTTGCCTTCCAACAAGACCGCATCAGGCTCACTCCTGACCTGATGAACATCAAGGTCATGAATAGCTTCGACGAGTGCATTGAGTTTCATGTCCCAACGCTGGCGGCGTGATGGGTGGAAATACTGGCTGACTCGCTTCCGCAGACTTCGAGCTTTTCCAATATAAATGACCGTGCCAAACCGGTCCTTCATCAAGTAAACCCCGGGTTTATGGGGGAGACGGGAGATTTTTTTTCGAATGGCTTCGTTGGCAGGCATGGTCAAGAATGCCTCGTCTTACGCGTGTCAGGCACCAGGATGGATCTGCATGTTTCCTAATGCTTCAATGAATCCAGCTCCATGAAAGCATAGCAAAGCATATGGCAGATGCCCATATGACAATCCTCCACCCGACCGTAATGCTCAGAATCAATGACAACCAGATGATCAGCAAGAGGAGCAAGGCCTCCTTGTTTTGCTCCGACAAATGCCATCACAGTCAGATCTTTTTCTTTTGCCCATTGAACGGCTTTAACGAGATTAGGCGAGTTGCCGCTGACGCTCATGGTGATCACGATATCTCCTGGATTGGCATAGTTCTCCAACTGACGTTTGAAGATATCTTCATAAGCATAATCATTACCGATGGCCGTCATCCAACTGACATTGTCATTCATTGACAATACCTTGAATCGCTTGCTCATGATGTCGGAAGAACCTTTTCCCAAATCCGTGGCAAAATGAGATGCATTTGCAGCACTCCCTCCATTTCCAAAAACGAAAATATTCTTTTCTTCCGCCCATGCCTTCTGCAGCACTCCAACGCAATCGGCCACCTTTTTAGTGGGTATGGAGTCGAGCGCCGCTTTTTGAGCTTCTATATAAGATTTGATCCAGTCGTTCATCTGGATGAAATCTTCCATGGGTGCCACCAAATGTCACGTTCAAATGCCGGCTTGTATCCGTTATGGGCTGTCTGTCATGATTTGAAACATGAACGCGCGCATTGATGCCAAGCCCTTGAGGATTGTGCTTGTTGGAGCCTTGCTCTGGTTGTTTTTTCTGACTCCGGTGCTGGAAGCTCAATCAAATCGAAAACCGGCGCGAAATCGCCCAAATCGGAACCAGGCGAGTCGTGACCCTCTTTTTGAACAATATGCGCTCTATCGCAAGAATGCACCCAGGGCAGAAGTGGCAGAGCAACCTCGCACCGTCTCCTTGCCGCTTGAATTAGAAAAGGGCGCCCATATCGCCTTTATCGGAAATACTCTGTTTGAGAGAGCTGGTCAGTTTGGTTTTTTCGAAGCCATGTTACATGCGCAATTTCCCAAACATGCACTTACTGCTAGAAACTTATCATGGTCTGCAGACACACCTGACCTGCAACCGCGTCCCTCCAATTTTGCGGATGTCGAACAGCATTTGTTTCGGGAGCAAGCGGATGTGATCTTTGCTGCCTTTGGTTTCAATGAATCGTTTGAAGGTGAGGGTGGAACGGAGGCTTTCCGGAAATCATTGAGAGAATTTTCATCCCGTTTGCAATCGCTGGCATTCAACGGACGCACGGGGCCTGAGATCATCTTGGTATCACCCATTGCGTGTGAAAATATAAAGGGAGTTTCTGCCGATGACATGAACCATGAACGTCTTCTTATCTACACTCAAGTGATGGAGGAAGTTGCAGGGGAGTTGAATATCGGATTTGTGAATGTGCTTGCGAGTTCGCGAGCTTGGCTATCCGATACCGAAACAGATTACACCATCAACGGCGTTCATCTGACAGAGCAGGGGTATGCTCGATTTGCTTCGGATTTATTCAATGCAGTTTTTGACAAAGAATCACCAAAAGTCAGTGAAAAACTTCGCGAAGCAGTCGTCGAGAAAAGTAAGCAATACTTCCAGCGTTATCGTCCCTTGAATACCTACTACTACACTGGAGCGCGTAACAAAACATACGGATACCTCGATTTTCTGCCCGCCATGCGAAATTTTGACATCATGGTCAGTAATCGAGATGAGTGGATATGGCAATTAGCTCAGGGCAATTTACAAGCCACCCTGGATGATTCCAATATCCCCGCAATGCCACAAACCCCTCAAAGTCGAGGCGCCAATCGTTGGCTTTCTTCCGAGGATGAGTTGTCAGAATTCAAGATCGATCCTCGATTCGAAGTGAATCTATTCGCTTCAGAGGAGCAGTTTCCTGATCTGGCATGTCCTATTCAGATGCGTTGGGATGCACGAGGGCGCCTATGGGTCAGTTGCTCAACAACCTATCCCCATGTTTATCCGGGGAATGAGCCCGGCGATAAAATCATCATCCTTGAAGATATTGACAAAGACGGTCGAGCGGACAAATCCACGGTGTTTGCGGATGATTTGCATATTCCGCTTTCTTTTGAATTGGGGGATGGAGGTGTTTACGTATCGGAAGAGCCCTTCATGAGCTGGATTGGAGATACGGATGGAGACGGAAAAGCCGATAAGCGTGTTCGATTGCTGGCCGGCTTCGGCAGTGAAGATTCGCATCATGCCTTGCACGATTTTGTATGGACCCCGGAAGGAGATCTGCTTTTCAGAGAATCCATATTTCATCATAGCCAGATCGAGACCCCTTATGGTCCCGTGCGCGTGGACAATAGTGCCTGGTTTCAATTCCGACCTGATAGCCATCGACTTACGTCCTTTGGCAGTTACCCCAATACCAACCCTTGGGGAGTGACTTTTGATGACTGGGGGTATCATGTGGCCAGTCATCCTGTTTTCGCCTCTGCCTTCCATGCCTTGAATCCACCCTATCCCCAGCAACACCCCAGAGCGGCAGGACTTCCTGCATACTCCGGTGTTTGTGGGCATGAATTCGTGGACTTCGATTGCTGGCCTGAAGAAATGCAGGGAGGTTTTGTGAAAGTGCGCTACAAGCCGTCCAACCGTGTTGAGATTCATCAATGGATCGAGAAAGAAGATCATTTCGAAGAGGCGTATCAGGGCGACATTATTTATTCCTCCAACTTAAGTTTTATTCCCGTGGATCTTCGTTTTGGACCAAGAGGTGCCATGTATGTTTGCGATTGGTACAATCCTGTGAAAGGGCATGCTCAGTATTCTTTGCGGGATGAACGCCGAGACCGTCGTGCAGGACGGATCTGGCGAATCGTTCCAAAAGGAGCCACACTTCAAGATCCTCCGTTGATCCATGATCAGCCGATTGCGTCATTGTTGGATGTGCTTAAACGTTCTGAATATCGGTATCGCTACTGGACACGCAATGAATTGCGATCACGATCCAAGCAAGATGTCTTCAAGGCGCTTACCTCATGGCTGGACGACCTGGATCGGGCTGATCCACGATTCCGCCATCATCAAGTCGAGGCTCTTTGGTTGTATCGCAACATCGGGGCAACCAACCACGATTTATTGAGAGAGCTGATCCAGTGCGAGGAACACCACGCCCGTGCCGCCGCTGTTCGCGTCTTGCGCAGTTGGTATGGAGAAATACCGGATGCACACGACCTCCTTGCTGAAGCTGTTTCGGATAAAAATCCATTAGTGCGACTTGAATCTGCCATTGCGGCTTCTTGGTTTGGGACCCAGGAGGCTTTGGATGTTTTATTGCGAGTAGCCGATCAGCCTTTGGGAGATCACTTGCGTTATGCATTTGTATGTTCACTTGGATCTGAAAATATGCGCCGTCATTGGGAAGGCAATACTCGCTACGCCTTGGTGCCTGTCATGTTGCGTGATGCCAGGAAGGTGGAATCATTTCTTGAACCGCCAGGGAGCGCCAACGATGCAGAATTTGATTTGCAAAAAGACCTTGTAACCCTGCGCATCGCCTGCATTCCGGAGCAGATGCGATTCACGGAGGAAAAGGTTTCGGTCAAGGCCGGTCAACCAGTCAAATTGATCTTTACCAATCCTGATGCCACGGATCACAACTGGGTTCTGGTTCAACCTGGCTCCATGGAGGACGTTGGAGTGGCTGCGAATGAGATGGTCAAAAACCCGAAAAACGCCCGGTCCGATTTCATACCCAAGGATCCAGATCGTCACATACTACAATACACCCCCTTGATTGGCCCGAGTCGAGATAGCAAGGTGAATGTGCTGAGATTTATTGCTCCAAAGGAACCCGGGGTTTATCCCTATCTTTGCACCTTTCCGGGGCATTGGGTTGTCATGAATGGTGCTTTATGGGTGACGAATGACGAAGTCAGTGAAGAAGATCTTCAGCAAAATTTATCCACTCCGACCTTTGTCAAGGAATGGCAAATGGCTGATTTCGAAGCCATTCAAGTTTCCAAAGACGAGCATGCTATCATGCGTGGGATGAAATCCTTCCTCGATGCTCAGTGTCACCAATGCCATCAGATGGACGGACGTGGCATTGAGTTGGGACCGGACCTATCCAATGTGAGTGAGCGTTTTCGGGGGAAGGATTTGCTGCAACAAATTCTCAAACCTTCTTCTCATATAGATGAACCCTACAGGTTAGTCCGCGTTGAAACCAAAGAGGGTGAAGAATGGAGTGGTAATCTGGTAGATGAAAATGAAGAAAGGATCCGGTTACGCCCAAGTTTGTTTGCACCTGACGAGCTGTTGAGCCTCCGCAAAAAGCAGATCAAGACGCGAGAGAATTCGGCTGTCTCACCGATGCCTGAAGGGATGCTTTCCACCATGGACCGGCAAGCCATTCTAGATCTGTTGGCCTATCTCGAAGCGGGAGGGCATGCCGGGCATCAAAAGCATTAATTGTTATTCATAGGTTAAATATGTTGATCTCTTTTCGCTCCACACGGTCGTTGCTTTTTCACCTCAGTTTGATCAGTGCCTGTGTCGGCTTTAGTCCGAGCTGTATGACCTCTCTGGGGGCTGCCAGTCCAGACCATCCGGCAGTGTCAATCCAATCCATGGTTGCTCCTCTGGAAATTTCAAAGGATTATGGTGTTGCGTTATTTGCGGCCGAACCGGATGTGGTGAATCCTGTAGCCATCAGCGTGGATGAGGTTGGGCGCGTTTATCTGGCTGAAACCGATCGTTATCGGGATGCGGTTTTTGATGTGGTAACTCAAAAACCGGAATGGCTTCCCAAAGACCTGTCATTTCGCTCTGTTCAAGACCGTACGGACTTCCTGAAGCAGGCTTTCAGGCATCATCTGACACCCTTGACGCGAGGTTCTGAGCGGGTTCGATTGCTGGAAGATAATGACAGGGATGGTGCTGCGGAATCGAGTCGGGTGCTTGCTGATGGGTTTTCTTCCATTCCCACAGGCCCTGCAGCCGGAATCCTGGCGCATCATGGTCGAGTTTGGTTTCAATGTGTTCCCGGCTTGTGGCGTTTAGAATGGGACCCTGAATCAAATGCGATCAACTCAGCTCAAGAATTGCACAACGGATTCGGGGTGCATGTTGGAGTTTCCGGACATGATTTACACGGCATTACATGGGGGCCGGAGGGACGACTCTATTTTTCCATGGGAGATCGAGGGTTGCATGTCAAAACGAGTGAAAAGACATTGAATTACCCAGACACAGGTGCCGTTCTGAGATGTGAACCCGATGGATCGAATCTGGAGGTCGTTGCCCATGGACTTCGCAATCCTCAAGAGATTGTCTTTGACGCCTACGGAAACTTGTTTGCGGGAGACAATGACACCTCGGGCAGCGATCAATCGCGGATCATACACATCGTGCCTCATGGTGATTATGGCTGGAGATGTTCCTACCAGCATATGAAGGGATTTGGTCCGTGGATTGAGGATGGTTTTTGGAAAGGGGATATCGATGATATTCTTTCCTCCTCAGGCTACGTTTCACAGGGACCTTCAGGGTTTGCTCTTCACCCTGAAGCTGGATCTCGAAACAATATCCCTGGTCCTTTTTTCATATGCGATTTCCCCGGAGGGATTCGTTCATTTGATCTAAGCCCGAAAGGGGCAAGTTTCACCACCTCGGATAACCGGAAATGGCTTTGGAATCTCTGGCCGACCGACCTGGCATTTGGACCGGATGGTGCGGTTTATGTGTCGGACTGGGTGGAAGGCTGGCCCCAGCCTGAAAAAGGAAGGGTTTATCGCATTACAGCCAATGATGAAGCATCTGCGATACTGGGGACGGATGTCAGGTCTGTCATTGCCAGCCTGAATGCCATGGGTTCACCTGAACAAGTCGCAGAATTTCTTGGGCATCCGAATCGCTGGGTTCGAAGAGAAGCTCAATTTCGGTTGGTAGATTTGGGAGCCGTTTCCGAACGGGTCTTGTTTGATACATTGAATCAAGAAGCATCTGTTTTTGGACGATTGCATGCGTTATGGGGATTGAACCAAATGGGACGCACTATCGGTGCTTCTGATCAGTCACGACATGTGAGAGCGGCGCAAACAGGCTTGGCAGATTCTCATGAGGCTGTCCGCAATGCCACCCTGCAATGGCTGGCTGAAAAGCCCCAGTGGAAACTGCTTCACGATGTCATGCAATGCCTCCAAGATGCAAATCAGTCAGTTGTCATGAACGCCTTGATCACGTTGGGTGAATGGTTGAGTGACAAACGTCTGAGCTGGAATAAATCGCAAATCGAACAACTGATCACGAGTCTGGAACCCTTGATTGAAAAAGCACCTCTCAAGGGGGATTCCCATTACAGGCATGGGTTTCATTTTCTGCTAAGCCAATGCTTTCAGCAACCCCAGGTTGAATTGGAGATACTCAACGGATGGATGGATCATGAGTCGGAAAGTATCCGGATGGCTGTTCTGCAGGCTTTGCGGCGTATGGGCGATGCACAGGTTACCCTTTTTCTCGGGGATGATTCACATGCGGTTCAGGAGTCAGCGGTGAGGGCAATCTATGATGCGCGTATCGACGAAGCACTTTCTTCATTGATCAAGTGGAAGCCGGGCTATCAAGTCAACTCAGGGGCCTTTCGTCGCTGGCTCTGGGCACATGAGATGGTGGGAGGAGACGATGAAATGATAAAACTTTTTGCCTTCCTGATTGAATCGCAAAACAAAGTTCATCCCGCCTCATCAGAGGAGCTTCTGGCTACATTAGATGTCATCAGGAAATGGGGGGTAGCGCGTTCTATTGATCCAGTGACAGGCCTTTGGCGACCTGTCATTGCAAAAGCAAATCATCTGCTGGATGATTTGCTGATTCAAAACCAAAAGGCTCTGTTTGAGTTTGACGATGGGGTATTTTTAACGGCACTCGCGGATTGGCTTGTCGAAAGAAATCAGAAGAGTGCTGCACCTTATTTGGAAATACTTCTTGCCGACACACGCCAACAAGCAGAGACACGAGCTGCAGCGCTCAAGGCCTTGATGCAACTCAAACCATCGAAACGTTCGCAATGGTTTGAATATGGAATGAACAGCGAAAACGATCACCTTCGCGCCGTGGCATTGTCTGTGATCGAGGAGGTGAAGGAGGATGATCTTCTTTCCCAACTGCTCGTATGGCTGGAGCCTCACCATCAATTGCGGCTGCGTCAATCAGTGATCATCGCAGTGGGTAGATTGAAATCCGATAAAGCGCGTGAAACGGTCGCTGACTGGTGGAAGGCCATGTTGGTTGGTCAGTTTCCTGAGACCCTGAAACTAGAGCTGTTCGAGGTGGTTCAAGGTAGTTCACATCCCGACTTATTAGCTCTGTGGCAGAGCTACCGTGGTCAGTCTGGTAAAGACAACGAGACCATATTACCTTTCGGCGTTCTTCAAGGAGGCGACCTGCATCAAGGTAAAATCTTATTCAATGATCGAGCGGAGATTGCGTGCCTGCGATGTCACATTGCCGAAGGAAAGGGCGGAATTGTTGGTCCGTCCCTGGATGGATTGGGCACGCGTCTTGACCCTCCGCAAATATTGAAGGCTGTTCTTGATCCCAATGAAAGCATCGTTCCCGGCTATGCTTCCGAGCGTTTTGTGATGAATGATGAAGAGGAATATTCGGGTGTCGTCATTGAAGAAAATGAACAAACGATACTCATACGGCAAGGCGACGGATCAAGTTTATCGGTTGATAAAAATATGCTGCAACAAAGGTTTGCGACGCTATCTCCCATGCCGGAAGGGATTGCTTCCGCACTCAATCACAGAGAGCTGCGTGATTTAATAGCTTATCTCACGTCACTCTAGCGAGCAACTAACACGGAACATGCAGCATGCTGCACCATGCTTCCTGCGGTGCTGCCAGGCAGAATTGTTTGAGCCCTGTATTTCCGTTTGTAATTAACCAGGGTCAAGTCATGAGAAGACCCTCTGGCCATACGTCCTATTTGCTTCAAGGGGGGTTCCAGTCGCTGAATTTTTTGATCCGTTCCTGCAAGTCACCTGGAAACAGACGCTTTTGCGCCAGGTAATAAATCACCATATTTCCCCGGTTTACCACCGTCAACCAAGGCGGGTGTGGCGGCACGACAATGGCATCTTGCATTGATGCTGGCAGTGGATTTAAGGAATAAGCGAAAAAGGTCCTGTGGCGACTTGGGTAAATCAACGGGAACTAAAATGTTATTGAAGCCTTTACTGTAGTAATGGACGCCGATTTCGGTATTCGGCTTTGCAGGCGTTTTTTTCAAGGGAATTTCTTTTTCATGAAAATCAGCCCATTTATCAAACGACACCCAATCCCTGCGGCTTCGCATGAAATCGGATACATGAAAAATACCAGAACCCCAGTCGTTTTGAGCGTGACCTCGCGGCTGCTGCATGTCATGATTCTGAATTGTGACATCTGAAGAAGCGGGTCAATTATTGGATCAATTTCAAAACGGAGCAGTTTCAAGAGAGAACGTCCTTCGAAGTTTTCAGCAAGCTCCCTTTGTGGACATGGGGTTTGCCAAAGTCGATACCCATCGTGCTCTGAGAAAAGGTTTTGCCGAGGTGATCTTTGGTCAGGGGAAAACAGATGAGCAAATCCTCTCCATTCTCCAGAAAATTTCAGAATCCTCCAAGGCAGCGCTCGTCACTCGTATTTCTGCTCCCACGGCCTCGTTTGTCCAGGATTCAATGGGGGGCGTTACATGGCACCCTCAAGCCCGATGCCTTGTCTGGCAAGCTGAACCCGTGAAGATTACTTTGGGAAAGGTTTGCGTTGTTTCCGCAGGTACTAGCGATTTGCCGGTGGCGGAAGAGGCGGCTGTGACTGCGGAAGTGATGGGGAATGAGGTGGATCGGGTTTATGACGTTGGTGTTGCCGGACTGCACCGCATCCTGGGGCAAGTGGATCGCCTTCAATCTGCCAACGTCGTCATTGTCGCTGCAGGTATGGAAGGGGCTCTTCCCAGCGTGGTTGCTGGCCTGGTGGCGCAACCCGTTATCGCAGTCCCAACCAGTATCGGATACGGTGCCAGTTTTCAGGGTGTTGCAGCTTTGCTTGGAATGCTCAATAGTTGTGGCAGCGGTGTGACCGTCGTGAACATTGACAATGGATTCGGGGCGGCATATGCCGCGAGTCAAATTAATATGATGATTACGAAACAATTGCGCGACCAGAAGCACATTCAACATGCATGAAGACACTCTACCTTGATATTTTCAGCGGCATCAGCGGAGACATGTTTCTTGGTGCCATGCTGGACCTTGGGTTGGATGAACAACACTTGAGAACACAGTTGGGACTTCTCCCTGTTGGTGATTACAAACTCCATGTCCATCGAGATGTAAGGTCCAGTGTGGAAGGCGTGAAGTTTGACGTGATCCTCAACAATCCAGGCCAGACACATTCACATTCTCATGACCATCACCATGCCCACTCGCATTCCCACGGTGGATTGGAAGATCATGGGCACGATGACGAACACTCCAGAAATTACGCTCAGATTCTCGAACTCATCCGGGCCAGCCCTTATTCAAACTGGGTCAAAGAGCGCTCCATGTCGATGTTTCATCGCATAGCGGTTGCAGAGGGAAAGGTTCATGGGCAAGCACCTGAAGAAGTGCATTTTCATGAGGTAGGGGCGGTCGATTCCATCGTGGATATCATCGGTGCAAGCATTGCCCTTGAAACTTTTGGGTGCCCTCGAGTCCTTGCAGCGCCCGTCGTGGAGGGGACTGGATTCGTACATTGCGCACATGGCAAGTTTCCCGTCCCAACGATGGCTACTCTCTCCATTCTAGGGGAAGCGGGTGTCGCTTTGACGCAATGTGACCTTCCTTATGAGCTGGTGACTCCAACAGGCGCTGCTTTGTTGGCTGAATTTGCTGATTCATTTGGTCCAATGCAGGGATTGATTGCCGAAAAGGTAGGTTACGGTTTGGGCGGTCGGGATATCCCTGGTCGACCTAACGTGCTTCGAGCTGTGTTGGGGGAAACGGCGTCTGTTGATTCTGGTCATGACTGGGAGACGGACACGGTGACTCTTATTGAAACCAATCTGGATGATTGTCGCCCGGAGGTATTGGGCCATCTGGTGGATCTAGTTTTAGAACGCGGGGCATTGGATGTCTTTCATACGCCGATTCAGATGAAGAAGAACCGTCCAGGTGTTCTCTTGAGTGTTTTATGTCAACCACAGGATGTAGACATATTCCGAGCCATGATGCTTTGTGAAACTACCGCTTTCGGCGTGCGAAGCATGCACATGGACCGATGTAAACTAAAGCGTTCAATCGAAACGATAGAAACCGATTTTGGGGCCATCCAAATAAAGAAGGGTTTCTGGCAGGGGAGGACTCTCCATTTTGCCCCTGAATATGAATCTTGTCGAGCTGCCGCGCGAAAATTCAACGTGCCTGTAAGAGTGGTTTACGAAGCCGCTGAGAGAGCGTTTCCAAGGGCCAATGATGAAGCTTGAGCTTTCAGTTTCAAGTTACTGCGAAGCGATATTTGGCTCACCTGAAGGTTCTGATCAATTTGAACAAAGCATTGACACTTTCCTCAAAGCATGACAACTAGTTCACCTGTCCCTTTTATTAGAATTTTATGAAATTTAGTCCCCTTCATATGTTACGCCGTCGCTCATCTTTCGGATTTACACTGATCGAATTGCTGGTGGTGATTGCGATCATTGCTATTTTGGCTGGCATGCTTCTGCCCGCCTTGTCCAAAGCAAAGGAAAAAGGTAAGCGAGTCAAATGTCTTAACAATTTGAGGCAGCTGGGGATTGCAATGACCATTTATGCCGATGATAACAACGACACCATGCTGCAGGCTCGATTCAAGCAGGTGCAGATCTCTTTGAATCCACCCGAACAATCTGCAGCTGCAACTGTTGGATTGACCATCAGTACCAATAATGCGGTTTCCAAAATATGGACCTGTCCTAATCGCCCAAGTTTTCCTACATTCGAGCCCTCCTTCCCTCAATGGAATATTGGTTACCAATATTTCGGCGGTATTGAGGAATGGACCAATCCTCTGGGACGTTTCAAGTCCCGCAGTCCGGTGAAATCCTCCAGCTCTCGTCCTGGTTGGGCGCTTGCAGCCGATGCGGTCATGAGAATTGATGGGAAATGGGGTGGCGGACGAGCGGAAGCTTTCAAGAACATGCCTCCTCATCGCAATTCACAAGGGCTTCCAGAAGGTGGTAATGAGTTATTCATGGATGGTTCTGCACGATGGATAAAATTTCAACAAATGTTCTTTATTCACAGTTGGAGCACCGGAGGTGCGCGTGATGCTTATTTCTGGCAAGATGACCTAGGTGAAGAACTGGCACCCAGAGCCGAAGGTATTCGCGCCAAATACTAGCGCGTGCTTGCTGTCACCGAACGAACACTGCTCTTTGGACCTTTGCTTTGAAAAGCGAGCCCTTGTGCCAGTTGTTTCTCTCGATCCAGATTTCTTTCTTTGAAAGAGTTTGCTCCTCCTCTTTCATCGTTTTGAGGCTGGTTGAGCATGCCTCGGGCTTGAGACAGCGTTAAAGATTATTTCTTCAAGGCAGCATGGAATCTCCCAAAAAAGACGCTTCTTTTTCTTACCGAGAGGTCGATAGCGACTACTTCGAAAAGCGGAAGCTCAAACGGTTCGCTCGAGTATTTCATTTGTGGGCCTTAGGGGTAGGAGCGGTTATTTCAGGTGACTTTTTCGGATGGAATTTTGGTCTGGCATCTGGTGGGTTTGGAGGCTTGTTCATCGCGACCAGCATCATCACGCTCATGTATGTCGGGCTTTGTTACAGCATTGCTGAAATGACCGCAGCCATGCCGCACACCGGAGGTGCGTATTCATTTGCGCGAACTTCGATGGGACCGTGGGGTGGCTACTTGACGGGACTTGCGGAGAACATGGAGTATGTATTGACACCTGCTGTGATTGTGGTGGGAATTGGTGGTTATCTAGGAGCTATTTTTGGTACGCCGGAAAGTTGGGCTCCTTTATGGTGGCTGGTATCGTATGTGATTTTTGTCGGACTTAACATATGGGGCGTTGAAATTTCATTCCGTTTTTCAGTGTTGATTACTCTGGTGGCTCTTCTGATCCTGCTCGTTTTTTACATTGGAGCTCTTCCCCACTTCGACCTGAATCATGCCCTTAATATTCTTCCCGAAGAAGGTGGCAGCAAGTGGTTGCCGATGGGATTCAAAGGGGTGTTCGCAGCTTTACCTTTTGCAATATGGTTTTATCTGGCTATCGAACAATTACCCCTGGCGGCTGAAGAATCGCATCAACCTCAAAAGGATTTGCCTAAAGGGATCATTACCGGTTTGTTTACTCTCATTGTGTGTGCCTTTGCGACGCTTATTTTGAATGCAGGTATTGCACCCGGCGCCGCTGTGATAGGTGAATCAGACGAGCCCTTGTTCGAGGGATTCAAAACAATATTTGGAGAGGGACTCGGCAGTCGTGTTCTGGCGCTGGTCGCTGTAGCGGGTCTGATTGCCAGTTTTCACACGATCATCTATGCCTATGGCAGGCAGATATACTCGCTTTCACGTGCCGGATATTTCCCTCAAGCCCTTTCCTTGACCCATTCGAATCGCAAAACTCCCCACATGGCGTTGATTGCTGGAGCTGCGGTTGGTTATGTGATTGCTCTGGTGATTCATTTTGCAGGGTCAGATAGCCCTGTGGGGGCAGCTTTGCTCAATATGGCAGTATTCGGAGCAGTGATTGCCTATATCTTTCAAATGCTTTCCTTCATTCGCTTGCGGAAATATTTTCCGCGTATGAAACGTCCCTACAAAAGCCCACTCGGTACGGCAGGGGCATGGTTTGCGCTGTTGATTTCATTCATCACTCTGATAGCTTTATTTATTGTTGATGACTCCTATCGCTCTGCTGTTCTGGGAGCCGCGATTTGGTTTGCTGCCGGAGTGGTCTGGTTTGCTGTCATCGGTAGAAAACGACTCGTGCGTGCTCCTGAAGAATCCTTTGCTCTTCAGGAAGAGGAAACGGAGTCCTAGGGTTTCATCGAGATGCTTTTCAAGCCAATTGCTGGATGAGAACACTTCCTTTTTATTTCCGGGATTGACACGATCAGGTGTCAATATACTGTTCAAATGAACAGTATGAGTGAAGGTTTAACAAAGCGACAACAGGAGATTTTGGGATTTATCGCAGAGCATCAACAGGTTAATGGGACTCCTCCCAGTTTGCGAGAAGTGGCGGCGCATTTTGGTTTTCGAAGCATGACAGCTGCGGCGGACCATGTGAAAGCATTGCGGCGCAAGGGGTATCTGAAGCATCGACCGCATCAGGCGCGTTCGTTGCGGGCAGTAGCTTCTCCATCGACACCTTACCAACCTGCTTCGAGGGCCAGGATTGTTGATGTTCCGATTTATGGCTGCATTCCGGCAGGTTTTGCTGATGAACGGCGACAAGAGGATGTGGAGGGCTGTATCTCCGTGGATGTGGATACGCTCGGTGTCAAACCCTCACCTCGAACGTTTGCGCTTGAAGTGAGAGGGGATTCGATGATCGGACGACATATCATGGAAGGAGATTATGCCATTCTGGAGCATGGCATGGACCCCAGACCCGGGGATGTGGTCGCAGCCTTGATAGATAATGAATCCACTCTCAAAACCTTCGTCAAGCAACGCGGTAAACCTTGTCTCAAGGCGGAAAACCCGAAATACCCCAATCTCATCCCTGCACAGGAATTAGTCATTCAGGGGGTCATGGTCGCCCTCATAAGAAAGGTCCGCTGAGGAAGGAATCGTTTTTCGTGTTTTTTGAACAGTATGATGGGTGCTTCTCCATTGACGAGAACAGTGGTTCATCTGGATGCGGATGCTTTTTTCGCTTCGGTGGAGCAGGCGTCGGATACGCGTTTACGCGGCAGGCCGGTGGCGGTAGGGGGAGAGAAGCGGGGTATCATTGCGGCGGCTTCGTATGAGGCGCGGAAGTTCGGTGTTTACACCCCGATGCCGACGGCACAGGCGCGGAAGCTGTGCCCGAAACTGATCCTGCTGCCGGGGGATTATGAAAAGTATGAGCGCTTTTCTCGTTGGATGTTTTCGTATGCCTACGATTTCACGCCGGATGTGGAGATTACTTCGATCGATGAAGGTTATTTTGATTTATCCGGTGTAAGGCGTTCGGCTTCGGAAATTGCGCGGACGATTCGCAAGGCCATCGGCCAGACCCTGAAGATTACGGTGAGCGAAGGGATTGGTTCCAATAAACTGGTCAGTCAGATTGCTTCCAAATTATATAAACCCTCTGCGTTTCAGGAAATCGAGAAAGGTTATGAAATTCCGTTTCTTCACCCTCTGGCCAATCACTGGTTACCCGGGATTGGGCCCAAAAGCGCTTCACGTCTGAACGCGGCCGGTCTGGCGCGTATCGGGCAAATCTCAGCCACCGAGACAGACCTCCTGCATTTGATCCTTGGGAACATCGCTCCACGTGTCAGGGAATATGCGGATGGATACGATGAACGCCCGATTGTTCCTAGGGTGGCTTCCGCTAAATCTTACGGGAAACAGGAAACATTCGCCGAAGATCAGACAGATGAAGATCAGATTGAAGCCACTTTGCGACGTATGGCAGATGTGTTGATGGCGAAGGTGAGGGCTGACGGGAAATGCATCCGCACCTTGACGGTCAAGGTGCGCTACAACGACATGATGGAAGATCAGTGCGGTGAAAGTCTCGGTGAACCCACAGATCTTGAAACGGATATTTACGGACGCCTGGGCATTCTGCTGCGTAAGGCGTGGCGACGTCGTGTCAGCCTGCGTCTGGTATCGCTCAAGCTATCCAATGTTTATGACAGTTTTTATCGCAGTGAACTGACTCTTGATGTCGCTTCTGAACAACGTGAATCGCGGCGTCGGTTGGCTCGGATCGTGGATGATTTGAAACGGCGTTGTGGTGCTGGAACCATTTTGCGTGGACATGATTTCATTCTGCGAGATGCGGCTACCGAAAAAGCGAAAACCAAAACGAAGGGAAAAAATTTTAACATTCCGTTTCCTTCAGTGCACAATAAACGCAAGTATCTACCGGCAGAAAAAACGACCAGGGACATGGTTTGCCGTTCCCCTCAGACTGAGTATGAAGGGAACAAGGGGCGACGAAATGTTGTGAACGCAAAACCCCCTTCAACGGTGCATCGTAAGGTGGTCCCCGTTTCGTTGAACGTCAAAAGCTATTATTCATTCCTGAACTCGACCTTGTCCGTAGAAGACATTGTGCGACTAGCCCGCGAACAGGGGCAGTCTGCAGTCGCCATGATGGATCAGGGAAATTTGCATGGTGCGGTACCTTTTTACCAATGTGCGAAAGAGCAGGGGATTCAGCCGTTGATAGGTGCCGAGGTGGGAGTGGACGGCAAGCCACTGTTGCTGTATGTGGAAAATGACGTGGGGTATCGTAATCTCTGTCATCTGCTTTCAACCCGTTCGCCCATTCAAAAAACAGCAACAGCATCCTCGAATAAGGGACGTGCCAGAGGGAGGAATCACCGAGCGATCACACGGGGAATTCAACCGGTGGTGCGACGCATCTGTGGGCATGCCAACTGGACCTGTGACCAGTTGGCAGCTTTGCCGATGGAAGGATTGATCGCGGTAGGGAAGGATGTGCGTCTGCACACACTTTTCGAAGGGCGATTTTACCTTTCGGTGTCTCACCCTGATTCGATAAGAAATCTGCCAGCAGACGACCCTCGATGGCCTTTGGTGGCGATATTACCTGTGCATTATGAATCGTCCATGGATGACTGGAAGTTTGATGTGGTTCAATCCATTCGCACCTTGACCCTTTTGAAACAACGTCACCCAGACAAAGCTCAGGGAAGCCGTTTCCATTTTCCGACGACGGTGATGTGGCGAGAGCTCTGGAAGAAACATCCGCAGCTTCTCGAGCGTACTTGCGAGATTGCTGCACGTTGTCAGGGATTTCAGATGCCGGTGGGACCCCCACAGTTCCCGAACTATCGACCTGCCGATGGATCATCGCCTCGAACGTTTTTACGCAAACTGGTCATGCGAGGATTACGGGAACGCTACCCGGAATCACGTCGAGCTTCTATGCAACGCCAAGCTGAAGAAGAATTGACCATCATTAGTGATGTGGGTTACGAGGAATACTTCTTGGTTGTCTGGGATTTGTTACAGGATTGTCGGGCGGAAGGTATTCATTGGATCACCCGAGGCAGTGCGGCGGATTCGCTGGTTTGTTATTGCCTGCGGATCAGTGATGTTTGTCCGATACGTTTTGATCTCTATTTTCGTCGCTTCCTGAATAAGGATCGCATGGCCTTGCACAAGTTGCCGGACATCGATATGGATTTTCCGCATGATCGGAAAGACGATGTGATAGACCTTATATTTCGTAAATACGGGGAAAAGTATTGTGCAGTGGTGGGAGGTTTTTCCACTTACAAATCCCGCGGAGCGATGGGGGATGTTGCCAAGGTGTTAGGAGTGTCGGAATATCAAATTCGGCGTGTGACTGAACGGTTTCCATACGCAGGTGCCAGAGACATGAGCACGTTTGTTGCAAAAAATCAGGAATGTCAGGATCTACCCTTACAAGAGGAACCCTATCGTACAGCTCTGAAAATGGCAGAGTTCCTCGATGGTTTTCCGCGCTATCCTAAAATGCATCCTTGCGGTGTTGTACTGTCGCGTCAAGCGATGCAAGACCTCACTCCGACTTTTACGGCACACAAGGGATATCCGACCACGCACTTTGATATGGATGCGGTGGAGGCGGTTGGTTTGGTCAAGATGGATATCCTGGCGCAGGGAGGGCTTTCGGTGATGCGAGATGTCAAGGCGATGTTGCACGAGCGAGGTGTGAGAATGGATCGGGATCGTTGCAAATGGCGTGTCATGCAGACCGGTGAAGAATCTCTGCCTGAGATGATAGCAGCGCCTGAGCAGGATCCGTGGACCGATCCCAAAGTATGGGCGATGATTGCCGGGGGAGGGGCAAGGGCTGTGCATCACATCGAGAGTCCGGCGATGGTTAGTCTATGCCGGATGTGCAACGTACGCGAGATTGACGGGCTGGTTGCTATCGTTTCAGTGATTCGACCGGGAGCAGCCAATGAACAAAAAAAACTACATTTTACCCGACGCTATCAAAAACTGGAAGATCCTGTTTACCCTCATCCCTCTTTGGCCCGTTGCTTGAAAAGTACTTTTGGTTTGGTCGTTTACGAGGAACACATCCTGCAGATTTGCGAGCTGTTTGCTGGTCTTGCCCCGGGACGTGCTGATGTGTTGAGGCGTGCCTTGAATAAACGGAAGAAGAAGACAATCGAAACTATCCGGTGTGAATTCGTTCAATCCGCGATCAAGCGTGGGCATTCGGAAGAAAAGATTCAGGAAGTGTGGGTATTGGTCAGCGGGTTCAACGGGTATGCTTTTTGCAAAGCGCACAGCACGGCTTATGGAGTTGAGGCCTATCAGTCCGCCTGGATGAAATACTATTTCCCTGCTGAATTCATGGCCTCGGTTCTCACACAGGGTAAGGGGTTTTATCATCCGCTGGTTTATGTGCTGGAGTGTGATCGTCTGGGGATTCCCCTGTTCCCTCCTTCAGTCAACGCACCCGGGCCTGGTTATGGTGTGGAACGATTAGGTGGAGATGCGCATATGCGTTTGTGTGGAGAGCGTCATCGACATGCAAAACACGGTATTCGTGTGCCATTGAGTGCGGTCAAGGGTTTGACTGAGCAAACGGTGAAGCGTGCTCAACGGGAACGTATACGCGGACTTTTTACCTCCATGTCGGACTTTCATCGTCGTGTGTTTCCTCTGGCAGATGAAATGGAACGCCTGATGAGGGTGGGGGCTTTTGACGAATTTGGAAAGCCGCGCACCTCTCAATTCTGGATGTCACAATTTCTTTGTCGCAGCTTTTCAGATAGACAATGCCCGGATCAAGGCTGGTTGTTGCCTCCGCCAGATACGGATCGTTTACCCAAGACATCATTGAAGGAACCGACATGGCAGCAACGTTTGGAATGGGAAAATGAAGCTTTGGGATTTCCTGCTTCAGGCCACCCTTTGGAACTGCATCCGGGAATCGCCTGGGATACCTATTGTCCGGTGGAACGTCTGGGCGCTTATGTCGGGAAAGAGGTGACAACTTGTGGCTTGGTCATCGAACAGCGCTTGCATCATCAAATTACCGGGGAACCAATGAAGTTCCTGACCTTGGCGGATAAGACCGGAATTGTAGAAACCGAATTGTTCGCATCCACCTATCGAAGTCATGGTCTGGCGACGATACGTTATCCCGTCCTCGAAGTCACCGCCCGTGTGGAACCCTATGAAAATGGTCGCGGGTTTTCCCTGCGCGTTTTAAGAGCCAGTAAGCCGCGGACACGTTGAATCACATGCTTACGTCTTATGTGACCGCGCTCTTGTTCTGGGTGTTGAGTCAACCCATGTATTGAAAGTCAACAAAGGGATGCGTGTTTCATATTTATCCAAGCATTGGAAGTATCAATGCTCGGAGATGCGTCTCGTCATCAGGAATGATTTTTTTGAGACATACGAAAGAATATGGAGATCACTGTGATTAGATAGATGATGCAAAAGCCAAGTAAGGGATACAGAAGCCATGGATATTGACGCATGACGTTATCAGCTAAATAAGCTTGAGCAAAACACAATGGTGCCATTCCAAATGCTGTGGCTGACATGACTTTCCAGATTGGAATATGAGTCAAACCTGCTGCATATGAAACCAGATCAGATGAAGTGAGAGGATTGACTCTTAGGAGGAAAATGAGCCAAACACCTCGTTTGCTCAGTTGTTCTTGAGTCCTTTCAAGTTTTTCTTCGGGAAAGAATTTCTGCATCCATGCATTTCCAAAGCCTCTGACTGCGGCACAGCAAATTCCGGCACCCAATGTGTTTCCGATAAGGGACAGTATACCGCCCTGAAAACCTCCAAAGATAACACCACCGGGGGCGTAAAGCATTAAACCTGGAATAGGGGCGATCATGACTTCAACTGTGACACATAAAACGTAAACCCAGGGAGCTAACAAACCAAAGGAATTGAAAAAATGTTTAATCTTTTCAAGCTTTAGCGCCGGTTCGAGGTCGGTATTGAGCATGGCCCAGACAATTCCATGAGAGAACCAGGACCACACAACGATTCCCAGCGCAAACATAAGTGTAATCCATGCTAGGATCGCATAGCGCGTCTCCCAAGTTGTTGATGAAATGTATTTAATAATGGGTATGAACGAATGGGGGTGTGCTTGTTGTTCGCCAAGCTATTTAAGACAGATTCTGGTAATTGTCGTTAAAGTGGATTCTAATTCTCCGATCAAGTTTCCTTGCGTGCATCCGTTGTGAACTTGCGTCAACAGACAGCTTATGAAAAGATGAGGGATATTTAAACTCAATACGAAAATGACCATGCGAAATTATTTCCCTACTCTATTTTTTAGTTTGCTTTTGAGCCTTCTCTTTTTGAATTCAACCGTGGGGGAAGTGTCAAAACCGAATTTTATCATTATTTTTGCCGATGATCAGGGGTATGGCGACTTAAGCTGTTTTGGTTCCAAAACGATCAGGACACCCAACATCGATCGGCTAGCTACTCAAGGGCGCAAGTTTACCAGTTTCATGGTTGCCTCACCTGTGTGTACGCCTTCACGCGCCGCATTGATGACCGCTTGCTATCCCAAACGAGTGGGAATGCATCAGCATGTCCTTTTTCCATCATCAACCAAAGGCCTGCATCCCGAGGAGCATACCATTGCAGATCATCTGAAATTACAAGGTTACGCCACTGCTTGTTTTGGGAAGTGGCATCTCGGTCATCACCCAGAAGTGTTGCCTACCTCCAATGGATTCGACACCTACATGGGGATTCCTTATTCGAATGACATGAATCATCCTGATAACAAGGGTAAACCGCGGGGTGGAACGACGGGAATGGACATTCTATGGAATGACCCGGAATCGACATTGACCTTATGGAAAACCCCCTTGTTTGAAAACGAGGAGATAATCGAGTTACCTGTTGACCAACGCACCGTGACACGCCGCTATACTCAAAAGGCGATAGCTTTCATGAAAGCGCATCAAGACAGTCCCTTCTTTATTTATCTACCGCATTCAATGCCTCACATTCCACTGTATGTGCCCGATGATGTTCGTGACCCGGATCCCAAAAATGCTTATATCAACACGATTGAGCATATTGATACCGAGGTAGGGCGTTTGCTTGATGCGGTTGATCAATTCAATCTCAGTGATAATACCTATGTGATCTATACAACGGACAACGGTCCCTGGTTGCAGTTCAAACATCATGGAGGCTCAGCCGGCCCTCTGCGCGCGGGCAAGGGTACCACATTTGAAGGAGGTCAGCGCGTTCCTTGTCTGATTCGAGGCCCCGGTATTCCTGCGGGCACGGTCTGTGACCAATTGACCGGTACCATTGATGTTCTTCCAACTATCGCGGCAATCACCGGAACGGCATTGCCAGAAGATAAAAAGATTGACGGCATGGATGTCACCGGGCTCTGGGAAGGCACCGCTGATCAATCACCACGCAATGAATTTGTCCATTACACCTCGGTGGGGAAATTAGAAGGGCTGCGTCAGGGGGACTGGAAGCTTTTGGTGAAGCAGGCAAGTTCCCGCCGAAATCAGCAGAGTGAAAAAAAGCCTCCTCAAATGATGCTCTTTGATCTCAAGAACGATTTAAGCGAGCAGAATAACCTTGCCGGCCAATATCCGGAAATTGTTCAAAAACTGCGTAAGCGTATGGAGATTCTAGATCAGGAAATCACCATCAATGCCCGTAGCCCATGGATTAAAAATTAAGGGTCGGAGTCATGGTAAAAAGGTTCTTCAAGTAAAATTCCATTTATTCTGCACGGATCCCACCTCAGGAGTTTCAATTGTCTCTGCAGGGTTTGATCGTTTCGGTGGTTTGGAGTCCTGCATCATTGATTTTTCGAGAGACTCGTCAATGAGCGGGCTTCTTGGGGATTGCAGCAGATTTCAGCTCAAGAGTGGCCCAGACCGGGCGATGATCCGAGAGCGGCTTGCCGTATTGGATCCATTCTTTTTTGTAACGAGACATGGGCTTTTCTGACATTGGCGGATTAAAAGCATTGTAAATGATGCCTCCCTCGATAGCACGTGTGTTTGAAATGGAATCAAAATAGATATGATCGATGACGCCTGATTCTTTCCCTGTTTCGATATGACGATGAGTGCTAACATGGCTCGTTTCGAATCCAAGATCATTCCATATCGATCGCATGCCTACTTCCTCCAATTGAACCAAAGGAGGGTCGCCGGGGCGATTGTTCAGATCCCCAAGAAGAATCACATGATTGGCAGTCTGGATAGAATCGGGAATAACAGAATCCGCCATGAACGCTGCAGCCGAGTTCTCGGCAGCAGGGCGCCCGGGGATGTGTGTTGAGTATACCAATATCGAAACTCCGTTGATGATTGTTTCGGCACCCACCATGGATGCAGGTGACCAGCCTGCGCTTTTGACATCAATCTCATGAGTGTTTAACAGCGGGGTATGGCTCAAGATTGATTTGTATTTATCTTTGTGATGGGCAGAAGAAGTTTTACCCACATAGGCATGATCCATTCCAAGAACCTTGCCTACCCGTGCCGTCCAATCACCATTGGGAACTTCGCTGAATCCGATCACATCCAAATCGTAAGCCTTCAATGTCTCTCCTACGGATTCTGGTCTGGCCCAGATCCCAAACAACACATTATATGCGGCAACGCGAACTTTAGTCGTGACAGGCGCATCGGTGGCTGGTTCTTGATTCAAAACACGGACTCTGCCACGTCGATTGTTTTCAAAGCATGCTCCTTGGAGCACCGTATCATTGTTCAATTTTGCGATGCCGTAGCTGAAATCAGCAGGAGAAGTACCTATCAACTGAAAATCCTCGTTCACTTTCAGCAAGCCGGGATTGGCCGGGCTTCCATAACACCCGAACCACCAATGGTCATTCATATAGCTCGCTGTCTGGATCCCCAGTCTTGTCTGTCCTGTAGGTAGCACATGGCGTTTCAGGAATTTGAATTCAGTATCATATTCGAATAAATAATTTTTTTTATGATTACCGGGTAAACCTCCTACCAGTACGAATCGGTTGTCGTGAAACGCGATGCCACCGCAGCCGTGGACAAGTTCCGGGACAGGATATTTGGACAACAGCGCGAGGGACGTGGCATCGTAGACATAAACAGAGGGTGCAGATTCACCCGGGGGTCGATTGAACTTTCCAAGTTCTACAGCTACGAAAATCTTTTCGTCATGGTAGGTCAAATCGCCGTGATGGTTGGGCACATCCACACGGATCTTGACCTTGCCGGTGAGGTCGGTCTTAACCAATTGCATTGTGTGTGACCAATAAATAAAACGGCCATCTGAGTCGACTCCCTGAAGGTGTCCTTCATACGTTCCCTCGCATTGGATCATGGACTTTGCGCGAGGGGGGCTCGAAATAAAATTCTCCTCGGAAGTGACTGAAAAAGTTCCACCACACAAAAAGAGACAGAGAGCGAAACCCAAGCCGATCGAAGGTGAATATTTGACCGTAACCATCAAATCACTCTCTCAACTGGCTTTAAACTCTTCAAGAGGTTTGTGTGATTTGTTCCCATCAGCCCCTGGGGTTCGAGCCCCAAAAGGGTAGGAGTATTGGTTTGGTAGTTTGAAGCGCTCTTGAATCTCCTTTGCAATGGAATGGTTTTGGCCTATTTTTTAACTTTCGTAACGCATCACCATGGAACCGTTGATTATTGCACTACTGGCCGGGATAGGCTTCATCGTGGCTTATCACACCTACGGACGTTGGCTGGGACACAAGATTTTTGCTCTGTCGGCAAAGACCGTTTGTCCATCCTACAAACTGAAGGATGGAGTGGATTATGTGCCGACTTCCAAGGGAGTGGTATTCGGTCACCACTTTACTTCCATTGCCGGTACTGGACCTATTGTGGGACCTGCTATTGCGGTCATGTGGGGGTGGCTGCCAGCCTTGCTCTGGGTGGTTTTGGGGTCTATTTTTATCGGAGCAGTTCATGATTTTGGCTCGCTCGTTGTTTCTCTTCGAAACAGCGGTCAAACAGTAGGGGACATCGCGGGGCGTGTCATGAATCGTCGTGTGCGCTTGCTTTTCTTGTTTGTATTGTTCATGGCGCTGACGATTGTGCTGGCTATTTTCGGCTTGGTTATTGCATCCGTATTTAAAATGTATCCTTCCGCCATATTTCCATGTCTGGTGCAGATTCCTCTGGCTGTCCTTATCGGAATTTGGCTGCATCAGAGAGGCGTTCGTTTACTGCTTCCTTCGCTATTTGCTCTCGGAATCATGTATGCCACGGTGGTTTTCGGTGATGTGAGCATACTTCATCAAATTAACTCCACACTTCAGGCACAGAGTATTTTTACATGGGTGGTAATGTTACTTGTTTATTCCTACATTGCTTCGGTATTACCAGTCTGGACGCTTTTGCAGCCGCGCGATTTCATTAATTCGCTGCAACTTATTACTGCTCTCGGCTTGATCGTTATTGGCCTTGTGGGTGCGGCATTCATGGGGGGGGCACCCATACCAGGCAATCCTGAGCGACCGCCTTTGGAGATTGTGGCACCGGCCCTCAACTGGATGCCGGAAGGGGCTCCTTTCATCTTCCCGTTCCTGTTCATTACCATCGCTTGCGGCGCGATAAGTGGCTTTCATTGTCTTGTCAGCAGTGGTACAAGCAGCAAGCAATTAAAAAGTGAACCGGACGCACGCTTTGTGGGCTTTGGGAGCATGTTGACGGAAGGTTTTCTAGCGACATTGGTAATCATCGCATGCACAGCGGGACTTGGGCTGGGAGCAGAAGTCAAGGGCGAATTACTCACCGGTGAAAATGCCTGGGCTGCCCGGTACGCGTCCTGGAGCTCAGCGGGTGCTCTTGGAGCCAAGGTTGGAGCTTTTGTGGATGGCGCAGCCAATTTCCTCAAAGCCATTGGCATTCCAGCGCAGGTGGCGTTGGCACTGATGGGGGTACTGGTGGCTTCTTTTGCCGGAACCACATTGGATACAGCATGTCGCTTGCAGCGATATGTGGTTCAAGAATTGGCCAGCACCTTTAATCGTAAAGAGCGCGGAGTTTCGAACCCGCTGGCATTGCTGCAAAATAAGCATGGAGCCACCTTATTTGCCATCGTGATCGCGGCCCTTGTTGCGATCGCACCTGCTCCCGGGCAGTTGAACTGGTCGTTTGAAACGGCAGGGAAGGGTGG
>JBDQII010000007.1:0-27531 GCA_040264395.1 Verrucomicrobiota bacterium | reverse complement strand
TAAGTTTCGACATTGACGGATTGGATCCAAAATTATGCCCAAATACAGGCACTCCAGTTCCCGGCGGTCTTGACTTTGGGGAAGTTGTGAGCCTCATCGGGGCACTCGTTAAAAGCGGCAGAAGGATCGCAGGATTCGACTTGTGCGAAGTTTCTCCCGGAGAAACAGAATGGGACGCCAACGTAGGCGCGCGTGTCCTCTACAAGCTATGTTGCTGGACAGCGGCCTCTCAGGGAAAACTTAAGGCCATCGCCCCTTAATGATCGCCATTATTCTTAACGCTTCAATAAAAACAATTCCATTGAAGTCGACTTACGCTGCGCGATGCCAATTAGGGGGCACCAAAAGACAAACAGCGGTTAGAACACTTTTATTAGATACCGAAAGATCTATCGCCTATCCATATTGCAGCAAAGAGATTACTCCATCCGAAAAGAGTGAAACAAGGAACAGAGCTGGGCATCCCTATCCATGAAAAATCATGGGCTTCCACCTCAGTAAACGCCCGTCCCCTGCAACCACTCGCTTTCATGACCATAAGATCTTTTGATATCATCAGCCAAAGATCGTGTCGCGGCAAACGCATCCAGTCAGAAGGAACGAGCCATCGGCTGACTGCAACTAAAACTGGCGACATCAAGACACGCTTTACAGTTGGCATGGGCTCTGGACTTGGATTTCAGGCAGTGATGGAGCCGCAAGGTGTGAATGAGAGGCTTTATTGCAAGGCACTTTCGGACATGCCGGAGCCTATGCAACACATAGCCGGGACGATCTTGTAACCCCAAGCAACTTGCGATCGACAGTCTCTTCACTAAATTCTTTAACCATGCGTTGCAATTCTGGTCGAGTGCCAGATAGATTGCATACATGTCGACGCACATTGGCAAAGTATTTCTTGTAGGAGCAGGCCCCGGTGATAAAGAGCTTATATCACTGAAGGGTGCCAAACTCCTATCCAAAGCGGATTGCATTATACATGATGCTCTGGTCAACCCTGCCCTGCTAGAGCATGCCAAGCCTGAAGCAGAGATAATTTTTGGAGGGAAAAAACCACGTTCCCATACCATGTCACAGGAAGCTATCAACCAGCTTCTGCTCCAGAAGGCAAAAGAAGGTAAAATGGTGGTTCGCTTGAAAGGAGGAGATCCTTTTATTTTCGGCCGTGGAGGAGAAGAAGCAACTGCCCTTCATGAGGCAGGTATCATTTTTGAGGTCATACCGGGAATTTCTTCCGTAAACGCGGTACCGGCATATGCAGGGATTCCATTGACCCACCGAGAAGTTTCGTCCAGTTACAGCGTTTTCACAGGCAGATCCAACCCAAATCAAAAAGTGCCGGATTATCCGTGGGATACGATTGCCCGCACACCGGGCACCAAGGTATTGCTCATGTGTGTCGAGCGCTTTAAAGACGTAGCAGATAAGTTAATCAAGCATGAACTCCCTGCATCCACACCCGCAGCAATGATCAGCTGGGGAACTTACGGCAAGCAAAAATCAGTCTCAGGAACACTTGGCAATTTACCTGATATCGCCATTGATAAAGGAATCACTTCACCATCTATTGTTGTCATTGGCCAGGTCGTTACACTGCGAGGTACGTTGAATTGGTTTGAAAGAAAACCATTATTCGGGAAGAAAGTTGTCGTCACTCGTGCGCCGTCCAAAGAAGATTCCCTGACACAGCGTCTCAATGATCTGGGAGCCGATATTCTTCCGATACCCGTATTGCGCTCTGATGTAACCACTCGATCTCGTGAACTTGTCGAATGCATCCTTGGCATCGGCGAATACGATTGGGTCATTTTCACTAGCGCTCGAGGAGTTGACGCTTTTTTCGAAGCATTCTTCAAAGCATACAATGATATTCGCTCTATTGGAAATGTGCGTATTGCAGCAGTGGGGCCAGCTACAGCCAGACGAATTCAGGCACTTCACCTGACAGTAGACGCCATACCTGAAGCTTATCGTGCGGATCAAATCAAAGATGCCATTCACACCCATGAAAGCGTGGAAAACATCCGTATCCTTCTGGCGCGAGCTGAGGTTGCCAACCCCGAGCTTCCCCAATTATTGGAAAAAGAAGGCGCCATGGTGGATGACGTTGCATGTTACCGAACTGTCCCGGAAACAAATGACTCACAGGAGACTGGAGAAAAACTTCAAAATGAAGGAGCTGACTGGTTGACGTTTACGAGCAGTTCAGCAGTTCAGCATTTTCATGATCGATTTGATCTCCCTGATTTGCTGGAGACATACCCAGAATTGAAAGTGGCCAGCATTGGACCTGAAACTTCCAAAACCCTGGAATCCTTGAAGGTTCAGGTGACGACCGAAGCTATCCAGCATACTGGAAAGGGCCTTGCGCATGCCGTAACCGAATTTGAACTCCGATCACCAGATGATGATCATTGATCCTTATCAAACAATCCAGGATCTTCACTCTTTCCGGGATTATCTGAAGAATCCGTTATTTTGGATTCATTCTCGATAGAAGGCGGCGGGGTCATTTCCTCATCAACATGCTGCGGTTCTGAGTCAGTTACTGACCGCAAGGATTCTGAGCCCTCCTTGGTAGATACCTTTGTCGCAGGGCTTGTATGCCCTTTTACAATACCAGCACTTTCAACCTGACGACTTGCTGACTCTGTTTTATCTCCCGTGGATGGTAACGATGATTTTTCTACCAGCCTTACCAATGGCAACCTTACCAAGCGTCCCTGAAAGGTAAAGCCAGGAGCCAAGGTTTCAGCAACGGAAGCTTCGTGAAACTGTTCGTTCTCCTTATTTAAAACCTGATGCAGTTCGCTGTTATAGAGAACTCCGGATTCGGCATTCTGCTGAACCAACCCCATTCTACGAACCACATCCGTGACCGCGTGTTGAAAGTTTGAAATCTGGTGGATCAGCTTCTGCTGTCCCGATTGAAGCGCGGCCTTGTGCAAGGAGAACACATGGTCCAGAACTCGAACAATTGCCTGCAGCCAATCGCGCTCGCTGCGTCTTAACTTTTCAATCTCGACTCGAAGATGCTCCTTTTCGGATACATTCATGCTCTGCATCACCTCCGCAAAGCGCTGTGACTCTTCGGACATTGTTTGACCAATCTGACCTGCATCTTCAACGGTCTTGAGACAATGGTCCTGAATGGATTGCCATTGCGAAGTTGCGTGCCGAATAGACTCTTCAAGTTGCGTCAGCGACTTCAGCTGCTCGGCGACGTTTTGGAACTCATTGATTTCCGCACGCTTGAGCTCCGCTCGATAATCCAGCAGGAAAGGAAGCACACTATAAAATATCCCCACCACCACACAGGCGACAACGGTCATCAGCAGATAACCATCAGGCAATCCCCCTGTGTCCCAGATGATCCAACCTCCTATTGCGAGAAGGAGCAAATCTCCGATAATAAAGGGTGTTTTTGATATGCGCTGAGCTTGATTTGAAAAGGTCATAATTAGTTCAGGGAATGGCTGGGGTTTTACCAATCATCTTGGAGGGATCAACCCACTCAGTGAATTCAGCATCCGTCAGTAGTTGCAAATCAAGAGCAGCTTGTCTGAGAGTTGAATTTTCAGCATGCGCTTTCTTGGCAATTTTCGCTGCGTTTTCATATCCGATCTTCGGATTGAGTGCGGTAACAAGCATCAGTGAATCTTCAAGGTTCTTTTTAATGTTCGTATGATTGGGTTGCAGGCCAACGATGCAATGATCATTGAAAGATTCACAAGCTTCTCCAAGGTTTCGCGCTGCCATGAGGAAATTAAAAATCATGACAGGCTTAAAAACATTGAGTTCAAAATGACCATTCATGCCACCCACTGAAATCGCTGCATCATTACCAATTACTTGTGCACATACCATGGTCAAAGCTTCGCACTGTGTCGGATTTACCTTACCGGGCATGATCGAGGATCCGGGTTCGTTGGCAGGGATCACGATTTCCCCGATACCACAACGCGGTCCCGAGGTCAGCATGCGGATATCGTTACCAATCTTCATCAAGCTGACAGCAAGCGTCTTCAGCGCACCACTTGATTCGACCACAGCATCGTGAGCTCCCAGAGCTTCGAATTTATTATCGGCAGTACGGAATGGATATCGGGTTAACTCCGCAATTTTTTTAGCAACCTTGACATCAAATTCAGGGGGTGTGTTCAATCCAGTTCCAACTGCAGTGCCACCGAGTGCTAGTTCGGATAAGTGATCCAGAGAACGTTCCAGGGCATTGAGGCCATGATCTAACTGGCTCACGTAACCTGAAAGTTCCTGCCCCAGGGTCAGAGGTGTGGCATCCATAAAATGCGTACGACCAATTTTGACAACCCCCATAAACGCCCTTGCCTTGTCTGCGAGGGTGTCTCGCAATTTGCGGATTTTTGGCACAGTCACCTCTACAAGCATTGAGTATGCTGCGATGTGCATCGCAGTTGGGAAAGTATCATTGGAGGACTGTGACTTGTTGACGTCATCATTCGGGTGCAACACTTTGCTTGAATCTGCCAGTTCTCCGCCCTGAATGACATGTCCCCGGTGAGCAACCACTTCATTAACGTTCATGTTACTCTGCGTGCCACTGCCTGTTTGCCAGACAACCAACGGAAATTGATCGTCAAGGTCTCCGCTCAGTATCTCATCGCATGCTCTCGAAATAAGCTGTGCTTTTTCGGCAGACAACACCTCACAATCACGATTTGTCAACGCAGCGGCTTTTTTCAAATAAGCAAAACCAAGTATGATTTCGCGTGGCATTTTTTGTTCGCCAATCTTGAAGTTCAGGAGAGATCTTTGAGTCTGTGCACCCCAGTATGCATCTGTGGGGACTTGCACCTCCCCCATGGTGTCTTTTTCGATTCGATAGTTAATGTTTTCAGTCATATATTGTAATAATATTTAATGATACGCAGCTGTTCATCTAGACCGGTTTTCACGATTACCATGTTCTGGTCTGCGAATCTGATTTCTGATTCCAAACGAGGTTGGCTTAAGCTCAGGAATATCAGTCGACCTCCACTTGATGAACCCAAGTATTTGATATTGGTTGAATGTAGATTCTGCTGCCCCACTCGATGTAAGCTCAAGGTCCAGCCCATCAGCCTTACGGTATACTGCCAGAGCAAAACTCGCAATGCTGTCGGCTTTTTGAGCCTTGTAAAAGGCAAGTTCCGGTGAAGTAATGCGACCGGCCAAGGGAATGGGAATATCCATGGAAGGCAAACCAAACAGGGAAGCTCTTGTGTCCAAACCCAAACCACGGCTACGAAGTTCAAGTATATATTCAGCCTCGTCTGCAGTGGATAATAAAATCAATCCGTCTTCCCCAAGTTTTTCTCTTATTGCACCAAGCACGTAGGGCTTGTCAACGCTCTCGAAATAACTGACATCCATGAACAATTTTTTACCATCGAGTGTCGAAAAATCCATTTCCCTGATGGCGTGATCCGCCGAATGGCTTAACATCAATAGCTCCGCTGCCGTGCGTGAAGGTTCTGTTATTCTGGACGTGTGGCAGCCGCTGAACAAACTGGTGCTCAGGATGATCAAATAACCAAGAAAAGTCATCGATTTGATATGCATATGACGATTGGATGAATTTGTTGACTCAGGAGGAAGGTTTGTCACCAGTCTCTTTGGATGGATCTCCTCCACTTACCAGAAAAAGAACCGCCATTCTCACCGCCAAACCATTGGTTACCTGATCGAGTATGACGCTGCGATCCGAATCTGCAATTTCACTGTCTAGTTCAACACCCCGATTCACGGGGCCAGGGTGCATGATCACAGCATTAGGTCGGGTCCAGGCAAGTCGCTCTTTGTTCAATCCAAAAAGCTTGGAATATTCCCCCAGGCTTGGAAACATGCTGTGGCGTTGACGCTCATGTTGAATCCTAAGTAAATTGATAACATCAGCTCTGGAGATGGCTTCTTTTAGATTGTAGGTAACTTTGCAACCCATGGATTCTAAGGATTTGGGGACCAAGGTCGGAGGACCACACAAAGTCACTTCAGCTCCAAGTTTTAATAATCCCCATATGTTGCTGCGGGCTACTCGACTGAATAGAATATCGCCAAGTATGGTCACTTTCTTGCCTGCAATATCACCTACTTTTTCGCGCATGGTGAACAAGTCCAGAAGCGCCTGGGTAGGGTGCGCATGAGCACCGTCACCCGCGTTAATCAGCGAAGTATTCACTACGCGTGATAAAAAATGGGGGGCTCCTGCAGAGCGATGGCGAATGATAACGATGTCTGCCGAAAGGGCCTCGAGAATCTTGGCGGTGTCTTTGAGGGTTTCCCCTTTTTTGAAGGATGAAGCTTCTGCTGTGAAATTAACGATGTCAGCAGCCAATCGCTGTGCCGCCAGTTCAAAACTTATTCGCGTACGTGTGGAGGGCTCTACAAACAAATTAACGACGGTTTTCCCGCGCAGTGCAGGAATCTTCTTGATCGACCGACGCCCTACTTGCTTGAAACCCTTTGCCGTATCGAGAACAGCAAGGATTTCCTCTTTCGAAAGGTTGTATATGTCAAGAAGATGCTTTCGTTTCCAGATCATTTGAAGGTTAAATATACCTCAAGCTCACCTGCTTCTTCCAGAGATTTCACAACAATAAATTGTTCATCCCTCAATTGGATCTCTTTACCTACGTAATCTGGTTGGATCGGCAACTGACGCTGACCCCGGTCGAACAATACAGCAAGCTGAATACGGCTCGGCCGACCGAAATCTCGAAGTGCATCCAAGGCAGCCCGAATGGTGCGACCACTTTGTAAAACATCATCCACAAGAATAACATCCAACTCTTCAAGGCACTCAGGTATGAAGGTTGGTTGTAAAGTGGGTGCAGAGTTTATCCCCAAGTCGTCACGATACATGCCTATGTCAAGCACCCCCGATGCCAGTTCGTTATGAGGCCAATGTGCTTTTAATTTGGACTTGATCGATTCTGCGATCAGCACTCCTTTTTGTTGTATTCCAATGATTGCAAGTTTTTTAGGTTCAGGGTGCTGTTCGATAACGGAATCAGCCATTGCTTGAATCATTATTCCGGTCTGATTTGAATCCATCAGCAGATCTGAGGTCTTTTCGACTTGGGCATTCATAGTAAAAAGAAATGGAAATCTGACTACAGGGTCAGGAAAAAAATATCTGGCTTTGTGAAAAAGTAGAAAGGAAAGTTATGTTTCGACGATCTGGCGGGATTTCCGCCACGAGGGACGATGGTTGACGATCCAATCGACTAGGGCTTGATCAAACCCTACGTCGTATCCGGCTTTTTCAGACTCAATCCACTTGTGCTTGAGGATCTCTTCCCGCTCGGCCTGAAACTCCTTGTAGAGTGACAAGTTCTTTACCAGATCAGTGTTTCTGGAGGCTTGTTTTGTTTTTTGTCTCATTTGAACGGGTGGATTATCTGTTGATAGTTACAGATTATCACCAGATTCATTGCCCATCAACAGGAATTCATTGGATTATTTAGTTCTTCCCTTTTAACTGCGCGCCCCAAAAAATCGCCCTTTTTCCTTTTAAAAAAGGACTTGCTACTTATGATTCCGTGTTGCCCCCTCAATTCAAAACTTTGTTCAGGATCATGCATAAAAACGTTTGCAAATTTAAAATGGCCGGATTCACACTCATTGAACTTCTTGTAGTGATTGCGATTATTGCCATTCTTGCAGGCATGCTGCTACCAGCGCTCTCAAAGGCTAAATCGAAAGCAAAAGCGATCCATTGTGTGTCTAACCTGAAACAATGGGGAATCGTCTGGCAATTATATGCCGATGACAACGAGGGAAAATTCAGTGATGGCGACGTAGGTTGGGCTCGAGGAGAATGGGTGGTTGCCTTGGCTGAACATTACCGTGAAAAACCCGCGCTTCTGCTGTGTCCTGATGCCATCAACCGACGAGGTTCAGGTTCGGCAACACAAGAAAACAAAAAGCCCATTGGCACCCCTGAGAGCCAGCTTGTTAATTATGGAGGTGCGCGAACATCCTATAATTTCCCCAATTTCGCTCAAGATGGGGAGGCAGGCGCCAAATTCCTGATCAGCAGCTACGGCGGAAATAACTGGATCTACAATGCAAAAAACGACATTCAAGGAAGAGCGAAAAAGGACCATTGGGGTTCCTTTGATGTAACCGGTTCTGTTTCAGAAATACCCTTATTTCTTGATTCCATGTGGCGAGGTGGAGGACCAGACCACCGCAATCCCGGTAAAGACGAAGCGCCAAGTTTCAACGGACAATGGTCTGGTGCGGGTAAAGAATCCATGCACTTCGCAATTGCCAGGCATGGGAAAGGTATCAATGTTGCCTACTTTGATCATTCTGTCAGGTCTACAAGATCTCCAAAACAAATATGGAGCATGAAATGGCATCGAAGTTATCAGCGCCACGGATTTGAGCGCACCAAACGCTTTTCAGCTTGGCTTGGAAATTAAAAGGCCCCAAGAAATTTGGCCTGATTTTTTATACCCTTAAATATTCTGATGGAATGGGTTACTTACCTGAGGCAGCAATATTCTTAATTTTTACTTCTCAAGCAAATTCCTGACCTTAAGGTTAACCCAACCCCAATTGATTAAAACTTAGCACCATGAAAAAATGTTACACCTCATTGAAAGGAGGGTTCACATTAATCGAACTCTTGGTTGTCATAGCGATTATAGCCATATTGGCGGGCATGTTGTTGCCTGCCTTGTCCAAGGCAAAGTCAAAAGCTAAAGCCATCCATTGTGTGTCCAATTTAAAACAATGGGGCATTGTCTGGCAGCTCTATGCGGATGATAATGAAGGCAAGTTCAGTGATGGAGACATTGGCTGGGCCCGCGGAGAATGGGTTGTGGCCCTTGCCGAACACTATCGAGAAAAACCTGCACTGCTGCTGTGCCCTGATGCGACAAGCCGCCGCGGAACGGGCGGCGCTACCACCGAAACCAAAAAACCTCTCAATACTCCTGAAAGCCAGCTGGTCGATTGGGGGGGAGCCAAAACCGCATATAATTTCCCTAATTTCGCCAATGATGGTGAAGCTGGTTCAAAATTCCTAGTCAGCAGCTACGGCGGTAACAACTGGATTTACAACGCCAAGGTAGATATTCAAGGAAGATCCAAAAAAGATCACTGGGGGTCCTTTGACGTCACTGATTCTGTCTCGGAAATCCCACTTTTCCTTGATGCAATGTGGCGAGGAGGAGGTCCAGATCATCGAAACGGCGTAAAAGATCAGGCTCCAGCATTCAATGGTCAGTGGTCTGGCTATGGTCAGGAAACCATGCACTTTTCAATTGGACGCCATGGTAATGGCAGCAACGTCGCTTACTTCGATCATTCCGTGAGAAGTACTCGTTCCATCAAGCAGATGTGGACACTGAAATGGCACCGGTCATACCAAAGGCACGGGTTTGAGCGTACGAAGAAGTTCCCGGCATGGCTAGGTAATTGAATTTGACAGAGGTAAGTGAATCAATCGAAAAGAGTGCTCCATGCGGGCACTCTTTTTGCATCAACAATCCTCTGGCATCTTTTCGAAACCCTCTTCAATAAAAGTCGTATTCTGAATGCGCGTCAACTGGGCATAAATGCCCTCAACCCGAATCAATTCTTCGTGCGTGCCTTTTTCAATGATACTGCCATCCCGCATGACAAGGATTTGATCCGCATTGCGAATCGTACTCAACCGATGTGCAATCACAAAACTGGTCCTTCCCTGCATGAGTCGCTCCAGAGCTTCCTGAATTAATCGCTCCGTAGCAGTGTCCACGCTGGCAGTCGCCTCATCAAGAATAAGTATGGGAGCATCCTTAAGCAACGCACGAGCAATGCTGATCCTCTGTTTTTCCCCCACACTGAGCTTTACACCGCGTTCTCCCACATGTGAATCATAGCAATCGGGCAGCGCTTGAATGAAATCGTGGCAATTGGCAGCTTTAGCAGCTTGCGTTAATTCCTTATCTGACGCTTTCAATTTCCCATAGAGAATATTTTCACGAACGGTGCCATTGAATAAAAAGGGTTCTTGGGATACAACGCTGATCTGAGTTCTCAGGGATTCCAGATCGAGATGGGTAATATCCTGTCCATCAATAAGAATCCTGCCGCTGTTATGCTCATAAAAAGCAGGCAGCAAGTTGACAACGGATGACTTTCCTGCGCCGGTCGGCCCAACCAGAGCAATCATTTGCCCCGGTTTTGCGTGCAAACAAATATCATTGAGAACAGTTCGATCATTGTCATATTGAAAAGTCACCCCTTCATAAACAACTTCCCCAGTGACCGGAGTTTCCAAAGGTTGATCTCGAGCGGGTCTCTCAGGTTCGGCGTCCAGAATATCAAACACACGTTCGCCGGCGGCACGGGCTCCCTGCATCATTTGATTCAAGCCATGAAGACGCCCAATAGGTTCGTAGAAAAGACCTAAAAAAAGCACGAACCCAACAAGATCCCCGATAGACATCCCCCCTTGAATCACCATCCGGCCTCCAACCCAAAGTACAAGCCCTGTGCCAAGGGAAGTCGCAAACGCCATCGTTGGAGAATAAATGGCCCAGGCCTTCATGATTCCCAAAGAACCTTCTCGCAACTCGTTTGATCGATCAGAAAACCTCTGATCCTCATGCCGTTGACGGCAAAAAGCCTTGATCTGCCGAATGCCTTGGAGGTTATCCATCAACAAAGCGTTCATGGCACTGGAGGCAACGCGTTGACGTCTGTATCTTTTGTGAGCGGTCAACGTATAAGCCAGCGCACCACCAATCAGAATGGGCATGGGAATCAATGCAACCCAAGCCAAGACTGGATTCATGGTGAACAGAAATACCAGGACGCCAAATACACTTAGAATAGCGACTGTCCCCTGTTCAGTACCATCAATCAGGACGCGTTCTACGTTATTTACATCTTCGATGACACGTGTCATCAGGTCCCCCGATGCCCGTTGGTCAAAGTAATTGACTGGAAGGTTCTGAAGACGATTGTAAACTTGCTGACGCATGTCAAAAATCACATTTTGTTCGAAGTGATTATTGATGATGATGCGGAAACTATTGAAAAGTTCTCTTAAGAAAAATGCGCCAATCAACCCCCCAACCACCCACGGAAGCTCTTCCATCCTCTGATTGGTAATTACTTCATCGATAATATAGGAAGTTAATTGAGGATAAACAAAAGCGAATCCAAGGGAAACAACCGCGCATCCAATGGTGCCCAGAGCCATCCATTTGTAGGGCATCAAAAAGACGGAAACACGTCGGACTATTTCGAAGGTGCTTCTCTTCTTTGAACCATAGTCTCTTGAACGCCCTTTGCCGGACCCGCCTTTTTGTTTACTCACCACTCTCCTGAATGATTAATAAGTCGCTCGTCCACCTGAAATATCATAAACCGCTCCGGTAGAAAAGGAACAGTCTTCCGAAGCCAACCATGCGACTAATGCAGCTACCTCATCCGGCTGCCCAACGCGTTTCATTGGGATTTTCGAGACCATGTAGTCAATATGTTCCTGACTCACTTGCTTCAAAATATCGGTTTCAATAACGGCAGGAGCCACGCAGTTTACGTGAACACAGCTTCCGGCAAGCTCTTTACCAAGCGATTTCGTGAGTCCAATCACCCCGGATTTCGCAGCGCTGTAATGAGAGGCGTTTGGATTACCATCTTTGCCTGCAATGGAGGAGATATTCACGATGCGACCGTAACCAGAATCCAGCATCAACGGGACAATTGCATGACATACATGAAAGACCGCCATCAGGTCTAATTCGATAACCTCACGCCATTCATTCCATTCGCATTCCCATAGCTTTTTACTAACCCCTGCTATGCCTGCATTGTTCACGGCAATATCTATTTTACCAAAATGCTCTTTCGTATCTTTCGCTGCTGATGTTACAGACTCTGGTTCAGTCAACTCAACCTCCATGATTTTAACTCTGGAGGAATCCTCCAGCTTAGACACCCAAGATCTGGCTAAGTCAACATCACGATCCCATAAGGCACATTTTGCACCTGAAGCAAGGAAACGCTTGATGATGGATTGACCGATTCCACGAGCCCCACCCGTGACCACAGCCACCCTGTCTTTAAGATCGATTTGATTCATACGCTTGGATACTAAAGCTAGTCAGTGACCTTCTGAGATTCAACTGCGTCCACGCAGCGTTTACATATTTCAGGGTGTTCTTCATGATTACCAACGTCCAGTTCCCAATGCCAGCATCGCTTGCACTTGCTTCCCTCAGCTTTGGTTACGCGGATTTCCAATGACTCGCCCTCAATCCACTCAAGTTGCGAAACATTCAATATCTCCCTGATCACAGTATGGTTGTTTTTAAGCGTATCCACTCCATCAAATGGAAGTTGGATGGTGACTTTTGCTTCCAGTGATTTACCAATAACCTTCTCCCGTCGAGCATCCTCAAGCTTGGCCAACACTTGGTCACGCATTGCCATCCATCGCACCCAATCTGCATGTTCTGGCTCGCTTAACCTGAAGTTTGAAGGTTTCCATTCCTGCAGGTGCACCGAATCTCCATCGTTGACTCCTGGGATGAACTCCCACGCCTCATCACTTGTAAACACAAGCATGGGCGAAAGTGCTTGGCAAAGTTGACGCACCATATGATGCAGGACCGTTTGGGTGGATCGGCGTGCGTGCGATTCGGCTGCATTTGAATAGAGGCGATCCTTGACAAGATCATGGTAAACAGAAGAAATCTCAACCGCTGTGAACTGGCTCACTTTCTGATACACGATATGAAACTCAAAACGGCCGAATGCATCATAAACCTCCTGCTCTAGTCGAGACCACGCGTCCAGCATCCAGCGATCCAACGGCGTCAATTGATCATGAGGCACCGCGTTTTTTTCGGGTTCAAAATCATACAAGTTGGATAATTGAAACCTCAGCGAATTGCGCAGCAGCCGGTAAGTTTCAGCAACTTTTTTGACCCGCTCCTCGCTCACGACGATGTCATTCCGAAAATCCTGAGAAGCAACCCAGAGACGTACAATGTCGGCTCCGTAGGTCCCGATATAAGCTTCCGAAGTCTGAGGCTTGGTGTAAGCACCCTGCCCCTGCTTACTCTTGGAAATTTTTTCCTTGTCGGCATCGACCATGAATCCATGCGTCAAGACGGTTTTGTAGGGCGCAGAGCCATTCGCTGAAAGGGACAACAACAGTGAAGACTGAAACCAACCGCGATGCTGATCACTGCCTTCAAGGTAGAGATCCGCCTGCCAGACTGGTGCAATGGGATCCCCCTGCAGTCCAGCATTCCTGCGCAGCTCCTCACGCTGCATGATCACGCTGCGTGAAGAACTTCCGGAATCGATCCAGACGTCGAGTGTGTCCGATGATTTTGCAGTAGCCTCGGCCCCATCCCAATCTTCCGGCCGACATTGTTTCCAGAGAGATTCCGTGGTTTCAGAAAACCAGATGTTGGATCCATGCTTTTCAATCAGATCGGATGCTTTGCGCACGATTCTGCCATCAAGCAAGGGATTTCCATCTGCATCATGAAAGGCTGGGATCGGAACTCCCCAGGTGCGTTGTCGTGAGATGCACCAATCAGGGCGGGATTTAACAGCCCCTTCAATACGATTCCGGCCCCACTCCGGAACCCATTTCACATGAGCGATCTCGCTAAGTGCCTTCTCCCGAAAATCATTGTGATCCACATTGATGAACCACTGATCCATGGCTCTGAAAATAACAGGGGTCTTACTACGCCAGCAATGAGGGTAACTGTGCGTGTATTTTTGATTGAGCAGCAGGTGCCCTGATGCCTCGAGACTTTCAATAACCGCTTCATTTGCCTCGCTTCGATGTTTCTTTTCCAATATGGATTTGCCTACCATTTCCGCAGGCATCTGGGCCTCAGCAGGCAAGTCTGGCGTATGAGTCAAACAACCACGGTCATCAACCGGGGAGTAGATTGGCAAACCAACTCGCATTCCCAAGCCATAATCCTCAAGCCCGTGGCCGGGGGCGATATGAACAAATCCGGTCCCCGTGCTGTCATCCACGAAATCAGCATCGTGAAGCTTACCAGTACGATCACAGAACGGGTGCTCATATTCAATCTGCTCGAGCTGGTCTGGATCAAGGCTTCTGGTAATTTGAAAATTGTCCCATCCCATCTTTTCAACGAGTGCATCCAGAAGACCATTGGAAAGAATGTAAGACTCGTCTTCAACCTGGATCTCTGAGTATTGGAGTTTTGAATTAAAGGCAACAGCCAGATTCGCAGGCAGCGTCCATGGTGTCGTCGTCCAGATCAACACAAAGGTGTTGGGCTCTCCAATGACCTTGAATTTAACAAACACACTCGGGCTGACATGATCTTGATACTCGACCTCGGCCTCCGCCAGAGCGGTGTGGCAGGGAATACTCCAGTAGACAGGCTTCTTGCCTCGATAGACATAGCCCTGATCAATCAAGTCTGCAAACATCCTCAACTCGGCGGCTTCATATTCTTTGTTGAGGGTAAGGTAAGGTTTGTCCCAGCACCCCAGGACACCGAGTCGCTTGAACTGTTCCCTCTGAAGATCTATGTATTTGCGGGCGTAAGCATCGCAGGCGGTACGAATCCCAGCGACATCACTCATGTCCGCACCCTTTTTTCTCAGTTCCTGAACAACTTTGAATTCAATTGGCAATCCATGGCAATCCCAACCGGGTACGTAAGGCGCATGGGTTCCTTTCAAAGTTTGGAATTTCAGGATAAAATCTTTGAGGATCTTATTGCCAGCCGTGCCGATGTGAACATCGCCATTGGCAAAGGGGGGGCCGTCGTGGAGCAGAAACACCTCTCTATCTCGACGCGATTCAATAATGCGATCATACAAGCCTGCCTGCTCCCAGGCCTGCAGGCGTTGAGGTTCGCGTTTTACTAGGTCGGCCTTCATCGGAAAGCCGGTTTGCGGAAGATTCAGTGTGTCTTTATAGTTCATTATCTGGAATTTTCCAAAGCGACCAAGGTAACAATCCTCCAAGTAGGTGTCAACGCACTGCACACCTTGATTACTGGAGCATGCAACAGGGAGGGAAAATAGGCCGCTCTCTCAAAGAAATGTGTCTGAAGTGAGGTTTTTCTGCAGATGCTAAAACAATTCAACGATCTCTTCATCTTCTTCGAGTTCCACTGTGCTTACCTGCTTCTCATGCTCAAGTGCCTTGGATTCGTTCCCCAATCTTCGGTAAATAGCCGCAATGGACTGATGGGCCACCTTTAATTCTGAGTTCAAGGCGAGTGCTTTCTCAAAAATTGCTATGGCCTCTTGATCTTTCCCTGCTTTGTCCAAAGCGGCACCCAGCATCATGATCGAATCAAGGTCGTCTTCACGAAGCTCATAAGCTTTTTGAAACGCAGCTACCGCTTCGACATCTCTGGATTGAGCGTAGAGTGATCGCCCCAATGCCCGAATGAATTCAGGTGCTTCAGGTCGTTCCTGAATCAAATCGCGTGCAAGGACCTCAGCCTCTTGGGCAGTGGAAGCCTCTTCCCCCAGAAGCATGGCCAGCTGATATCTTCCGATGAGGTAATGAGGCATAATTTTCAAAACCTCACGCCATGTTGTAATCGCTTTCTTTTTGTAACCAAAGGATTCGAGAAACTTTGCAAATTGATCCTGATAAACCCAATCATCACGTTTCATGCGGACCAAACCAAGATAAACAGCTGCCTGGGGTTCAAAAGATTCCGCTTGCACACCTCTGGATTGTTGATCTAGCTGCACCTTCAGTCGCTCCATTCGCTGGGAGTGATTCACCATTTGAGTGAAAGGGGCCTGGCTCATGCGTTGCAGCATCTGAGTGGTCATTTGGTAATCACTCCATAGCGACAATCCAAGGAATTTGGCGACATCCCTTACCGAGAGCCATTGTGAAGATTCCTTGACCTCTAGATTGAATCGAGCCCGCAAATCCTTGGCAATCCAGTCGGCGGTCAGCAAGGCGACCAGATAATTGCCCTGAAACTTCATATGAACGTGATCCCAGAAAAAATCATCGCCTGGCAGGCCTTTTTTTGACTTTGAGGCAAGAGCAGCCTCGGCATCCACAAGATGAGTCCAGTCTCCCTGATGCAAATCGGCGGTTTCGCGAATAGCATGATTAATCCGTTGATCAGCCCTGAAACGCAGCGTATCCAACCCAAGCGCTTTTTTGAAATATGGCAAGGATGCTTCTTTTTGCTCCAGACTGGATAAGCAATGACCGATCAACCACTGCAGTTCGGCATGAGATTCTCCAAGCTTCTCGATTTGTTGAAGCGCGTTCAAAGCTTCCACGAAAAGATTCGAATTCAGAAGCTGCTTTGCCTGCATCATGGACTTTTCCCAAAGCTGAGCCTCCTCTGATGTCAAACCATCAGGATCTGAAGATGCAAACGGAGCGTGATCCGCCTGATTGACAGGGACCGTTGACAAAGCAACACGCACTCCTGACTGTTTTGCTTCTTCGAGCAAGGCGTTGAGATTGTGCCGAAAAACACGCTGCACGGACTCCATTCGCGGATCGGAATCTTTCAGTGTTTGTTCCATGAACATGTGCAGTCCCGTCCACTCTTTGCCGGAACTAGTCCCTGTACCAGTCTCCAGCTCGGATAATAGTTGCCCCACTCGAGTCGTCTTGGCTTTCAATGAAAGGTTCAGCAGCCACTGTGGGGGCATCTGATCACCCAGCACCGTACCTGGACCAAAGGGGCCCAGCACTTCATTATTTCCCATGTAGACCAGCCAATAATCTCCCTTCATCCCGGTTAATTCCCGGGCCATTGGTAAAATGACATGTGAATTAATGGCAGTGATCGCTGTATTGATGACCTCAAACTGTTGATCTGGAAAATGATACTGCAGGAGTGTTTTCAAGATGCGCCCCATGCTGTAAGAAGGCTCCGGATCTCCAAGAGCAGCAGACTCGCCAAGAACAAAAATACGAATTACACCATCAGCTTTTTCAACTGGAATCATCTGCGGCCTTGGCTGTCTCGCCATGGAGGATGGCATGAAGCGCCAAAGAGCCTTTGGGTTTTCACGCCAATATGGTTTGCCATCTAATTCAGTCTGAACGAAAAAATCGGTCGAATAACCAAAACCAAAAAGGCGCAGGCACAATTCGATACCTACCAGCAAAACCAGAGGCACCAATGTGAGCGCCAACAACCTAAAGGTAAAAAGCTGGCTACGGCTCAAGGATTTCTTTGAAGTTTTCTGCGTCATAAATCTCAAGACCAATACTGACAGATACCCCCACTTCGACACAACCCTGCAATGAATCGTCTTCCCTGACGACCTTCCGGCTAGATGAAAAGCTTTCTTTGATCGTCATGAGGCTTGAGCACCTTTCTTTTCGCCTGTTGATAGATGCCCTATCGGTCAGTAAACAAACTCGTAGTATTTCGACGATTGAAAAGAGATCAGGGAACAAGATGGGCAACATCCTGAGTGCGCGATGCTACTTGCGACATTGGGATATTGTCATCCACATTCGGTTTGATTTCCAAAATCCAGCCACTAGCCTTGGATCCATGCGAACGTTCCTGAACACCTTCTTTTTGTTCACCAGCGCTCTGGCCCTTGCGAACGAGGCCAATCACCATTGGCCTCAATGGAGGGGGCCTATCTGGAATGGTGTTTCACCCGGAGGAGATCCGCCGGTTACGTGGAGTGAGACAGAAAACCTAGCTTGGAAAACACCGATACCAGGTAGCGGATGGAGTACGCCAATCATCTGGGGGGATCGTATTTTCATTCATACAGCCATCCCGTTGAGTGAAAAACTCCCCGTCCCTGATGTGATTCCTTCAGGCACTCCCAACATTCGAAAACATCCAGCGGTTGCAAGTTCCTGGAAAGCTCAGCGACTCGCGGTGATTTGCCTGGACGGCACCAACGGCAAGATGCTCTGGGAAAAAGCTGTGTTTGAGGGAATGCCGCATCAAGGCCACCACAGGAAAGGCGGATTTGCCTCCGAATCTCCCGCCACTGACGGAAAACACGTTTACTCGTATTTCGGCTCCTTTGGATTGTTTTGCCACGACTACGAAGGGCGCCTTGTGTGGAAAAAAGAATTTCAAGCCCAGGCCATGGAGGATGCCTTGGGGGAAGGAACATCACCCGCGCTGCATGGCGATAAGCTCATCATTGTTGTCGACCATGAACTCCAATCATTCGTCGTAGCCATCGATAAGCATACAGGAAATGAAATATGGAAAACCCATCGTGATGAAGCTTCCAACTGGACCACTCCTCGCGTCTATGCTTATGAAGGCCAAGATCGAATCGTCATCAACGGCTCTTCGGTTTGTGCTTACGATTTGAACACCGGAAGATTTTTGTGGAAATGTGGAGGTCAAAGTCTGAGTGCGATTCCGATGCCTGCTGTAGGCCATGGCCTGGCGTTTGCCGCCAGCGGTTGGAGAAAAGATACAGTGCATGCAATCCGTCTTGGACAGATAGGTGACCTTACAGGCTCAAAAAGTATTGTATGGTCGCTCGATAGAGGCGCACCCTATGTTCCCTGCCCCATGCTCTGGGGGGATGAACTTTACCTACTGGAAGACAGTAGCTTTTTTTCCTGCGTACGCGCTAATGATGGACATCGATATTACCTTAAACATCGCCTTCCCGATAACCCCAATTTCAGCGCTTCCCCGGTAGGCGCATCGAATCGCATTTACCTGCTCAGTGAGTCGGGAAGAACACTGGTTTTGAAACGCGGTAAAGAACCCACCTTACTTGCGATCAATGAACTGAAGGGTAGGTATCATGCATCACCTGCCATTGTGGGAAACAGCATTTACATCCGCAGCGAGACCGACCTCTACCGATTCACAAAAAAGACCGAGTGACTCCTGATTACCCTAGCGAGAGTTGGCTTTCTCGCGGATTTCACGTTGAACCTTTTTAAAGCTCTCAGGCCAGGCGAAGCTGGGTGCCCCTCTTGGATCATATCCCTCTAGATGGTCTCTCAAGCGTTGGGTTGGCTTAGTGTATACCAACTTGGTTTCACCAAAAACCTCGGCACATAAAGCCGCTAATCCAGGGTCATATTCAAGGAGTTCAGCTCTTGTGTCGACATGGTTATGGTCATGATCCGGTGGACGGTTATTGTTGAACCAGGATTGAACACCTTCCGCAAAGTATTCGGCATGATTCACCGAAGCATACTTGCCTTTCCAAAGCCCGGTTTCCATCGCTGCATCATAGGATTTCTTCAATCGATCATCAAACGTGTCATCCAATCGATCCAGTCCCCGATAGTGAATATTATGGGCAAATTCGTGGATCAAAATATTCTCTGTTGCATAGGGATCCCCCTCAAAGCCAAGCAGGTTTTCTTGCCCACATGAACAGACTGGATCCGTACGCGAACCACCCAGCCCCCGAGCTCTGGCATCCCAGTATTCTTTGGGCTTCAGATGAGCATGTTCCGGTACATCAGTCGTGTATTCATCATGAGCCATCACGATCATCCTGGATCCGCTTTTGATCATGGCATCTCGGACGTCGGGCCGCTGCGCCAGCATCATGTCGATCAGGTAAGCCGCTTCTTTGAGTGCAAAATCATTCACTTTTCCTGAACTCACCACAGGGTAACCATTCACACTGACATATTTCTCGTAAAAACCAGCAAGCTTTAATTCGCTTGGAGGAACCATGACCTTCCAATCTTCGGAATGAAGGCAGCAATTGAAACCGAGTATCAATAGAATCGATAAAGAGTGGCGAAGTTTCATAAAATGATGTCCTTTGTTTTAAAAGTGACGCAACTTCATCGTGTTTTAATTTAAGGGACTTCACAAGGCATATTAGAGCGGATGATCGATTGACTTGAAGGGTATCCGTCAACATAGTTCAGCTTAGGAACAGTCAAGTCGAATTTGAATCGAACAGAACAGCCCATTGCGATATTTAAATTTCAATATGTTATGCGTTTTCAATTGAACCTGCCTTCACTTCATCACTTCATGTTTCACTGGAAAAACATTCTATCAACCTTTTGTGTCATCGCTGCTTTTTTGACGTTTGAGGCTGCCGGAGAAGATTGGCCTGTTTACCAGCACGATAATTACAGGAGCGCCAAAACAGCGGAGCAACTGCCCGCCAGATCGCTGGAAACATCCTGGACGTGGAAATCTGCACACCCGCCTCATCCTGCATGGTCAGGTCCCGCCAAGTGGGATGCCTACGCAGGCATTCGTGGACTGAAGTCCATGAGAAATTACGACCCGGTTTTTCATGTCATTGCCGCAGGCAATAATGTTTATTTCGGATCCAGTGTGGATGATTCCGTGCGCTGTCTGGATGCGGAAACGGGCAATGAACGTTGGATTTATCACACAGACGGTCCCATAAGGATCGCGCCATCGTATCATGATGGAAGGATCTTTTTCGGGTCGGATGATGGCATGGTTCGATGTCTTGACGCGGAGAACGGCCTTTTAGTCTGGTCTTTTCGTCCTAAACCTCTGGAAAAACTAATCTTGAACAATGGCAAGTTGATTCCTTTTTGGCCCATACGCACTGGAGTTCTCATTCTGGATAATACGGCTTATTTCGCAGCAAGTCTTTTACCCTGGAAGGAATCCTATCTATGCGCCATCGATGCCACGACAGGAAAGCTCTCTACGGACAAACATTTCGTCAAGCGAATCGACAACGCAACGTTTGAGGGTGCACTACTTGCCTCCGATGAACATTTGGTAGCTCCGCAAGGCAGGGTATCGCCACTCATCTACAACCGAGCCAACGGGAAATTGTTAGGAGGGCTCAAAGGGGGCGGCGGATGTTTTGTCATGTTGACACCCGACGCGGGTATTCTGCATGGCCCGGGTAACAAAACCGGATGGATCACGGACAGCAACCGCAGTAATCGAACGACCTATGCCACTTACCCCAACGCCAATGCCATGGTCGTTGATGGAGAAAAAGCATTTTTTCTAACAAACAAATCCCTGGCTGCGATGGATCGGAAAAACAAGAATCCCTTGTGGGGCCAGGAAAACGCGTTTTCTCATAGTCTGATCAAGGCCGGAGGAACCCTTTTTGCCGGAGGTACGGATACACTCGCAGCTTTTGAGGCATTGAGTGGCAAGATGATCTGGCAATCATCCATACCCGGTCGCGTTTACGGCCTGGCAGTGGCAAACGGAGCACTCTACGCGAGCACGGATCAGGGTATCGTTCAATCCTTTCGGCCCACGGCAAGTTCTCCACTTGCGCTCAGCCAGACGGTTGAAAAGGAATCTGAAAGTTTACCTCCACTGAAGCCAATTCAAACGGTAAAGGATGATTCATTGATGAGCCGTTGGGTATTTCATCAGGATGCGAAAGAAGGAAAAGTCATACGCAACCTGGCGGGCAAACTTCCATCCAATTTGATTGGACCTGCCAAACTGGCCCGCATCGATGACAAGCAAGCTTTGGCACTGGATGGATCCACCAGTGCGCTTATCAAGGGAGATTTATCTGATTCTGAAATCCCGAAAAAACAATTCTCGGTAGAGACCTGGGTACGTATCGACGAACCACTTTCGTGGGGCGGAATTGTGGGTGCTATCCAGGATAACGGCACCTATGAAAAAGGTTGGTTACTTGGATTTGTGGATCAAAAGTTCAGCTTTGCGCTGAATGGTCAAAATGGGCCTGACAAACTCAATTACATGAAAGCTGGCGAAGATTTCCTGACCGGGCAATGGTATCATCTCGCGGCTACTTATGATGGAGCCACGATGTCACTGCATGTCAATGGAGCAATCGCTGCCACTTCAACTCAGCAGAGCGGTGCGATTCAATATCCGCCCAGTGCCTTTTATGAAATAGGAGCTTATCACGACAAGGATGAACATTATTTCAGCAAAGGCATGGTGCATGAAGTCCGGGTTTACCATCGAGTCCTCAGTGTGGAAGAAATCCGGAATCATACACGAGAAGTTGATTTCCCATTACCCGAACCTCCTGCACCGGTCCTCGAATTGGCATCCGGCCCTACCCTGCAATTCATCTCGAAATCGGAAGCAGAAATCTCCTACGAAACCGTCCAACCGAGCCCGACTAAACTCATTTTAACCGGTAAAAACCAGGAATCCGTTATCTTCCTAGAAAACCAGTTGAAAACGGAGCATCGCATGGTTCTCTCATCGCTGCAGCATAATCGAGTCTACTCATTCACTGTCGAGGCAATTGGTGATGATGGCACTCTTACAAGCACGGAGGAGTTCGAATGTGACAACCTCTTTAACTTTTCAATGCCCAGAATTACGGCCTTACCTCAAACTGCATCAAACCTTGAAGTATCACGATTGGCTGCCACTTTGATTGAAGACACGGGTATTCGACAAGGTATCGGACTCTTGATTGGGAGCGATGATGGTCGCTTGGCGCACAGCCTGGCGAAGCAGAGTCAACTACGTATTATCGGTCTCGAGAAAGATACGCAAAAAATTGCGTCATCAAGGGATATGCTGACATCGCTCGGAAGTTATGGATCGCGCATCGCCATTCACAAGTCAACTGCCTCGCTGCCATTGCCGATCACTCCAATGTTTGCTAACTTGATTGTCCTCCATCCCACGTCAAGCTCAGAACCAGCCCTCCTGATCCCTTTATTTAAAAATGTTGCCCAGTGGCTGCGTCCTGATGGAGGTGTTGCCTATATCCCTACTCCAAAAGGAATCGAACAGGAGAAAGCTCATCTTTCACCTTGGTTCATCACCCTGAAAAAGTTGGCATCACAGCATCAACTGGAACTCAAATCAGGTACAGAGGGTATGATGATGACTCGCGGACCGTTGGAAGGTTCAGGGGAATGGTCTCATCAATATGGCAATGCTTCCAATGCGGCGTTTGGCGGTGAAAAATTATCAGGTGTCTCAAAGACGGAAGATCTCGAGGTCCAATGGATTGGTCGCCCCGGCCCCCGGGCTCAACCCGACCGCAACGGACGCAAGCCTGCTCCATTATCCACAGGTGGAAGATTATTTGTGCAGGGACTGAACCGAATCATTGCTTTGGACGCCTACAATGGCTATGTCCTCTGGGCCAAAGAGCTGCCGCGTATTCAAAGATTCAACATGCCACGTGACAGCAGTAATTGGTCCGCCAACCGGGATTTTTTGTTTACCGCGATGGATGGCGAGTGCTGGAAATGGGATGCTCAGACAGGAGATCTCGTCAATCGCTTTCCCGTGCCACCGCAGGCCAACCCTGATGAGCCTTTGGACTGGTCTTACCTCTCGCCTCACCGCAAGCGCATCATTGGCAGTTCGGTCATTCAAGGATCGGCTTTCACCAACTTTTGGGGCGGTGGAGGTGCAGGTTGGTATGACGCCAAAAGCGGTGAGGTGACTCAGAAGGTTTGCAGCGAAAACTTGTTCGCTCTTGATTCAAACGATGGAAAACTCCAATGGCTTTACCAAGGGGGTCTCATCGTAAATAGTTCCATCACGATGGCGGACGGCAAAGCCTGGTTCGTAGAAGCACGCAATCCGGACATCATGGCTGCCAAAACTCGCCAACTGGGAGGCAGTCTCTTTTGGAAAGATCAATACCTGGTCTGTCTTGATCTCGAATCAGGACAAACCTTGTGGTCTTCTGCGCTCAACATCATTCCCGGAGAAGTCGCCCTCTACATGGCCCACGGGGGAGGAAAGCTCGTATTAGTTGCATCGGGCAGTGGATCTTATCACACTTACGCTTTCAATGACGCAAACGGTGAAATGGATTGGAACGTAGATGTCAAGTGGCCTCAAGATCATCATGGAGGTCACATGGCCCGACCAGCCATCGTCGGGAATAAAGTTTATATTCGACCCAGTGCGTTATCGCTTGCGGATGGAAAAATACTGGATATCAAAATGCCAGGTGGAGGCTGCGGCACTTATGCAGCCACCGAAAAGGCCCTGTTTTTCCGGTCCGGCAATGTCACGATGTGGGATCCCTCTCAAGGAAAAACAACGAGCTGGAATCGACTACGCCCTGACTGCTGGTTGAGCACGATCCCCGCTGCAGGCTTGTTGCTTTCACCTGAAGGGGGTGGAGGTTGCAGTTGTGGTTCGTGGATGGAAACATCTATTGTGTTTGCTCCGAAACATCAAAAATAGCCTTGCCAAAGAAAATTTAAGATCTGGATGATTTTTTAATTGGATCATTGATCCAGGAGAATCAGGAGCGTGTCCATGCTGTGATCTGGTCGCAGCTTATTAATCGTGTATTTCTTGCAGGGGAAACAGCTCTCCAGAGATATTATGCGGATGCACAACTCAGAAAACCCTCAGAGCGTCCCTGCACACCACTCGAGCCCGTTGAAGACCACCTGCAACCCCCGTATCCAGGCGCCTTCTTTAAAGATGCGATACGGATAGAAACAATGTGATTGACCTGAAACAATTCAAGTAAAAACGCGATGTAGAACATCTTGACCCAAATCGTGAATGTATCATTCTGTGTTCATCCATGATGAAGAATTATAGGACACTTTGGGCAGTGGTCTTTTCCACATGTTACGCATTGAACACACAGGCCGACTGGAAACAATGGCGTGGCCCCACAGGACAAGGTCACGCGGAGGGGAAGATCCCTGCCGAATGGAGTGAGACTCAGAACATCTCATGGAAGACTCCCATTCCAGGCAAAGGCTGGTCATCACCAGTCATCGAAGGCAACCAGATTTGGTTGACCGCCGCACATGAAATCAAGGCAAGTGAAGAGGAGAAAGAAGAACGCCTGAAATCCAATACCGGAGGGCAACCCGTCGTCGTACTTTCTTCCGTTAAGCTTCACGCCGTTTGTATTGATAAAGACTCAGGTGAATTACTGCATGATTTCGAAATTATTCACAAAAAGAACCCGCAATGGACGCACAAGCTCAATAGCTATGCATCCCCCACTCCGGTCATCGAAGGTGGAAAACTTTACTGCCACTTTGGTTCTTACGGAACGGCATGCGTGGATACCAGAACGGCAAAGGTCATCTGGCGCAATCAGGACTTATATGTCCATCACGAAAACGGGCCGGGAAGTACACCTATCATCTGGGATGATAAATTGATTTTTCATATGGACGGAAGTGATCAGCAATACGTTGTTGCCTTGAACAAGAAAGACGGAGGCGTTGCGTGGCGAACGGACAGGACCGGAGAAATGAATCCCAATCCACAGCTTAAGAAATCTTACGGCACCCCTCTTATCCTGGATACGAACGGACGACCTATCCTTTATTCTCCAGCGGCAGACTGGCTATACACTTACGATCCCAATACGGGCAAGGAATTGAATAAACTCAATTATGGCATGCTTGGATTCTCCATCGTACCCCGCCCTGTCTCTGGTCATGGGTTGATTTATGTGATCACAAGTTTCATGCGCCCGCAATTGTTGGCCATCGATTACCTGAGCTCGAACAAACCCTCCATCAAATGGAAATGGAATCGTGGCGTCTCAAATCAACCCTCTGCGATTCTCGTTGGAGATGAAATTTATTTTGTCAGTGATAGCGCGGGCATGGTGACCTGCCTGGACGCTCATACAGGAAAAGAACATTGGCGCGAACGCATAGGTGGCAATTATTCCGCCTCCCCTCTTCAGTCCAACGGTCGGATCTATTTTCACAGTCGAGAAGGCAAAACCACCGTCATCGAGGCCGGGAAAGAATTTAAAATTGTTTCCAAAAATCAATTGGACGGTCAATTGATGGCTAGTGCCGCAGTTGATGATCAAGCACTCTTTCTGCGAAGTGACAAAGGACTTTACCGCATCGAGAAGAAACGGGACTGACAAAACCTTTTCCCGGCAAGCGCTGAACAACAGTAGATTCGATCGATTCGAACCAAGGACCATGACTCTGGTTTCAGGCACGATGCCTCACCATTGATGCATGCTGAATTTCCTAAAACAGCCCTGAGCGGATGAATCAAGATTGCCTCCCTTCAAGATTTGAGGCACGTTGACCTTGATTTATGACAAACGAACAGGATCAACCCTTTTACGAATCTAATCGAGCCGTCAGCGAATATCTGTTGTTTCACTACGGAACCACTGAAGAACAGATTCCCCACAATTTTGGACCACATTCAGCTTTGAATTATCCTGTTCGATGCGTCACGGAATGCCTCGTCCCTGAAATACTCCCATCGAAAGCCAGAGCGCTGGACTTGGGATGTGCTGTAGGGAGATCTACTTTTGAGCTGGCGCGTCATTGTGAAGAAGCGATTGGAATCGATTTTTCACATGCCTTCGTCGATAGAGCAAACCAGTTAAAAGCAGAGGGACGCTGTGATTATGCGTTTGCCACGCAAGGGAAACTTACTCAACAAGCATCCGCAAAGATTGATCCCTGCATCGACCGCTCGCGCACGCAGTTCCAACAAGGCGATGCCATGCAGCTTCCAGGTAATCTGGGGAAATTTAATGTGATACTCATGGCGAACCTGATCGATCGACTCACTGAACCCAGGCTTTGCTTGAACCAACTGCCGGACTTGATGGCAGGCGGCGGTCAGTTGATCATTACATCCCCTTACACATGGCTGGAGGAATACACGCCCAAGGAAAATTGGCTTGGAGGTTACAGCGCGGAGGGTCAAACGATCGATACATTGGATGGCCTGAAATCTAGCCTTCAGGGATCCTTTGAACTCGTCAGCACTCAAGATTTGCCATTCCTGATTCGTGAACATGCACGAAAATATCAATGGAGTGTTGCTCAAGCTTCTGTCTGGCGGCGGAAATGAGTCCATTGCCCCAACACTGAAAGTCCGCATGCAACGGCTGTCTCAGCTCTTAAAACGAGTGGACCAAGATCCACTGCCCGAGCACTGGATGCATTCAAAGTCCGATATTCTTCTGGCGTAAAATCACCTTCCGGGCCCACGCACCAGCAGATGGATTGCAAATCGATAGTTTCGGCAGCTTTCCAGATGGTAATCGGTTCAATATCAGGATTCAGGTTCCCGAACAGACAGCTCCATTGATCACCCATGGTATCCAGGCAATCAGACAGTGGCATGGGTTTTGACACCTGAGGTTTCCAAACGGCGCCGCATTGTTTCATCGATTCGATGAGCAGTGTGTTCAACTTGTCAAGTTTGCTTGCATGATCCTTTGTGGACCAGCGGACCACTGACCGCTCAGTATCGATCAACCAAATGTGACTGACCCCCAGTTCGGTCGCTTTCTGAAGTGACCAATCCATCGCCTTGGGCTTGAGCAATGGAAGAGCGAGACCGAGAGCAGATTCATCAGCAGGCCTATGGGTTCTTGATTCGACCTTGACGGTCACGCAACATCTTGAGGATGCTAGGATGCGGGCACGGAGGACGTCCCCGCGACCGTTCAACACCTCCACTTCGTTACCATCCACCAACCTCAGCACATTCAAAGCATGCCTGGCATCTTGAGTACGCAATTCAAATTCATCCTTTTGGCAGTCTAAAGGAGGAACATAGAAGCGGTGCATGTGAAACAGGGGTTAAGATCCAGTAAAGAATTTTTTGGCCTTATCGAAAAATCCGGCTGAAATTGGAT
>JBDQII010000006.1:0-28059 GCA_040264395.1 Verrucomicrobiota bacterium | reverse complement strand
TTTTCATATTGTTTTAATAACCTCACCACTGTCATTACAAAACCATCGACAATACAATCGTCTCTCCATAAATCACACCTCTGCACTTCGCTTTCATTCAAACCAGATCAGCAAAGCAAGTTCTAGAGAAAATTGTTTAGTGACCTTGGTCGAGGTTACGAGAACTGATCCACTTGAAAAGTTAGTCTGGACCAATAAAAAGGATCCAGACAATGAAAGGAATAAGATACTCAACCGAACAAAAGATCCGCATCCTGCGTGAAGCCGAGGGTAGTGGGAAAAAAATCCAAGATGTTTGCCGTGATCATCAGATCAGTGAACAAACTTTTTACCGTTGGAAACGTGAGTTTGGCATGCTTGAGATCTCTCAAGCCAAACAACTCAAGGAACTGCAACGTGAAAATGCCAGACTCAAGCGTATGCTGGCCGATGAGATGCTCGGAAAGGAGCTATTAAAGGAAGCTCTTGAAAAAAAGTTATGAGCCCCGGGCACAAGCGTCAAATTGTCGAATCACTTGTAACCGGAGGACAATGTTCTGCTCGTGCTGCCTGTCGCCATTTTGAACTTCATCGCAGCACATTTGCCTATCAAGCCAAAGAGCCCGATGCCTGGTTGGCAAAACTCAAGGCGGCCTTGCGTCGTTTATCCAATCTTCACTCGGAATTTGGATATGCAAAGATCACCAGACTACTCAAAAAGGAAGGATGGAAAGTTGGTACACGAATGATCCAACGCTTGAGACATCAGTTAGGACTAGCAGTTCCAGCAAAGAAACTCAAAAGGCGGCGTAAGGGCCATTCCACAGGAGTCCCTACAAGAGCAAAGCACAAGGGGCATGTATGGACATGGGATTTTGTGCATGACACCACCATGCGGGGTGGCAAGCTGCGCATGCTAAACGTTATAGACGAGTATACTCGTGAGTGTCTTTGTGTTCATGTGGATCGCAGGATGAATGCGCGTAAGGTTAAAGGGATTCTTTCGGAATTGGTTGATGTCTACGGAGCTCCAGAACATATCAGAAGTGACAATGGATCGGAGTTTATTGAAAAGGATCTCCGAAAATGGATCGCTGAGAATCATATTAAGACCCTCTACATTGATCCAGGCAGCCCATGGCAAAACGGTTTCATTGAGAGTTTCAATGCCCGCCTAAGGGAAGAATGTCTCAACCGTGAGCAAATGTGGACATTGACTGAGGCGCGCGTAGTGATTGAGGATTGGCGGTGGAAATATAATAACTATCGCCCGCACCGTTCATTGGGCTACATCACACCAATTGAATTTGCTCAGGAAGAAATAGAAGTAGAATCGAGTCAATGCAGGGACTCCGATCGGGCTACGCCCTCTCTCCGGCCCAGCATTGACTTATTGTATGAAATTAAGCAAGTATTGAACCCATCCAGACTAACGCAAAATCTGGCCCGGTTTGAGTAACTCGACCAACAGCATGATTCTTATACCAAGGTGCACCGTTGCAATAATTCTGGCTTGCGTGGTTGATCACCAGCAACCTGTAGGTGGCTCAACAGTATTTTCCGCCGCGAGTTGTGCTCAAACGCGTGGTGAATCAGTCAGTTTCGGTAACTCCTAGAAATACACAAATGAACGGATAACCGTTGCTTTTGGAACTTTCTTTGTCTGTGAAATTCAGCCCCAGCAATGTCTTGTTAAAGCAAAAGAACATTCAAGAGGATACTTTCAGGGGTTCTGTTTGGTAATTTGTATGAAACAAATTAATTTCGAACACATTCGCAGCCAGTCAGGATAATTTGAAAATCATTCCTGGCTTCATCGCAAAAAAAAAGATGTAACCAAGCCCGTCAATGCATGACACAAGGTGCTCATTTCCGAACTTATGTGAACCTTTTTTGTGCAAAACTGACCCTATTCTGTAAAAAAAAAATACCCCTTGCATTTAAAATTCATTTTCATCAAACTCACCCCAATTTCATGGAGCTCATATTTCACCAAAGGGTGACTCAAATTAAATGAATTACACATATCGCGGCAATAGTGCATCAGGATTCAATTCTACTTTATGAAATTGTTTTCCAGTCACTCTCGGCAAGCAATAGCGACTCTTCTTTTTCTAGGCTTTTTAACGGGCTTGGAGACACTTCATGGGATCTCCATGATCTTTAGCTTTCAGGGGAAAGTCCTAGTCAATAAACGAGTCTATGACGGTGTAGGCAAGTTTGGGTTCGCCATTGTGGACGGAGAAAATCCGAACTCTATTTTATGGGCTCACGATGAGATCGAAGCCAACCTGGACCGCCCCCATATCAATCTCCCGTTGGAAGTCAAACGAGGTTTTTATCAACTCAGGCTGGGAGACCCTGTCGTCATGAAGCCGTTTCCTCCGGGATTGCTTGAAAGTGACAGGCTCCTCGTACGCGTCTGGTTCGACGATGGAGTCAATGGGGTGGAACTGCTCTCACCCGATGCACCCATTACCTCGGTGGTCTTCGCCATGAAAGCCGGCGTTGCCGAAACGGTTGAACGGATTCCCGAGGGCGCCATAGAAAACCGTCACCTGGACGCATCTCTCGCTTCTGATATTGCATGGCTCAAACAACGAATAGTTTTGCAGGAGCAGTCTGGGGTTTTGGTTTCCTCAAATCCTTCAGACCCTGCGTTTCTTCAGTCCGGAATGAGTGTTTTTTCTGTTACTGAGCCTGAAATGGCTGTTCGCAAAAAGGATCTTCCCAATGCTCCCAGTCCTCGTATTCTGGCGGGATCATCCAGCAGCCTTGATCATTGGTTTATCTGGGGTGGAAAAACATCGACAGGCCTGGCTATCAATGGTGGTTCTGTTTACCGTCGAACCTCCCGCACCTGGAGCCCTATTGCGGGTCTGGATCAGCCTGAAGCACGGTGGGAACATGTGCAGCTTGTGGTAGACGGAAAGATGTTTATCCATGGAGGGCGGGCCTCGTCTAGATCAAGCGGATTACTTGCCACAACAGGTCTTTATGACCCTGACAGATCCCGATGGTCAAGCTTGTCCGCCGCTTCCAATTGGGAGCCCAGGAGCAAGCATGCCGGGATTGTATTGCCAGCTTCAACATCCGTTCTTTTGTTTGGCGGCCGAACAGCCCTTGGCTATTCCAACGAATTTGCTCTCCTGGATGTGGACACCGATCAGTTGAACTCTGTGGCAACGCAGCATCTTGAGGGGCTCCTTTCTCCAAGAGAGCAGGCGCAAATGGTTTTGGCTGGACATCATATTGTGCTTTGGGGCGGTTTGAATCAAGGGGGAGCGCTTGGCGATGGCCTGCGATTGGATCTCGATAACGGGCTGGCATCCTCACCCATATCCGCCGGAATCTCGGGGCGCTACGGTTTTTCAATGACGAGTACAGGTGAGAAAATCATTGTATGGGGGGGCACCAACACTCAAGGGGATGAGCTTAGTGACGGCGGTATTTTTGATCCGTCAAACAACACCTGGAGCGAGATTCCTTCTGATCCTCTTGTCGCCGCAAGGCACGGCCACGCAGCCATCTGGAATGGGAGAGAACTCTTGATTGCAGGTGGGATGAGGGGCCAGCAAACCGTTGGTGATGTGTGCGCTTTCGATCCCCTCAGAGGCACATGGAGGAAAATTAACACTGATATCTCTATTCCAGCTGCCGGCAGTTTTCTTCTCGAGGGGCCGACACTTACTTCTGCCAACGGTGTTCTGGCTGACGGGCTCCATGAAAGTGCCATTTCTGTCATCGATACGTCTCCTATTTATTACTTGTACAAAAAACCCTGAAGGACATCTTCATTTCATTAAAGCGACCATCCTATTTTGCTCATGTTCAAGAAACTCAAAATCACAATAACATTTTATCTTGCCATTACTTTTGTGATGGGCGTTGAAATACTCCGAGGGCCGGTTGCCGTGGCGGCTAGCGCCACGCCAGTTGAGCTGATTGCTTATCAAGGTTTTCTCACTGACGCCAGTGGTGAGGTCCTTGGTAAAACTCAGCCTGCAAATTACGATGTGGTATTTAGAATACATGACTCCGAGAGCGGGAATGCATCCATCAATATCCTTTGGTCCGAACTTCAGACGGTTGTGATTGATCAAGGTCATTTCAGTGTCAAACTGGGTGAAGGATCACCCTATGGCACTGAGCCAAACCCTTCTCTAAATTATGCGTTCACCGATACAGATGGATCTGAAAGGTACATTGGTATTTCGCTGAAGACAGCCAATGACGCAGATTTTATTGAGATCCTACCGCGATTGCAGATCCTTTCCTCGCCTTACAGTTTTTTGGCCAGTCATTCGAATACTGCAGGCAGCATTAAAGGCGAAAACGGCGGAGATCTTCTTGTGACTTCAGGTGAAAATATTGGGATTGGAGAAGCAACTCCAGAGCACACACTGGATGTCAATGGGGACATCCGTGCTTCCTCTGGTCTACTCACTCAGGGAGAATTAAGCGTTCAGTCTGTTTCTGCAGACGGCGTGACCTTAACCCCTGTTTTGCAGACATCAAGTGGCCATGTCGGCATAGGCGTCACTCAGCCTGCTGCACTGCTGGATGTAGGAGGTGATACTATCGTCAGAGGGAATCTGGACACTGAAAATGGTGGGTTCATTGCTCAGCCCGCATCAGGTGAACCCGGACTGACCCTTAAAACAGGCATCGGTGTTACTCCCGAAACAACGCTTCAAATGAAATTGTCCAGCAGTGAAGCGTCCATCGTGCCATCTGGTGCGCAAGCGTTGCGTCTTGGCGGAAGTGGAGGCGTTCGAACATCTGGAAATCTCAGCGTCAGTGGATCCATGAATTTAACATCCAGCCTAACTGTAGGGGGGGGGATCACAGCAAATGGAGGTATCAATGCCAACGGAAACATAAGCACGCGCAACGGAGACCGCATTTATGTGGCCAACGGCTATGGCTGGCTCAGGCGTGATCATTCAAACAGAAGTACGAGGGTGGGTGGGGCAAATCTCGGGAATGGCGGTCTTGAGGCATCTTATGACGGTGATTCAAACTGGGATTTTTACTCAGACAGGAGATTGAAAAAAGATATTGCGGATGCAGAACCCTTTCTGGAACGAATCATGAAAACTCCTCTTCGGCGGTTTAGATGGAAAGAGGACGCACAAGAAGCAAGAGTGCCCATGCTGGGAGTGATTGCACAGGAGGTTCAGCCACTCTTCCCTGATCTGGTCACTGAATCTGAAAACATCAATGGCGATTCATATTTGTCCGTTGGCTACACCAGTTTTGGACTCATCTCTCTCAAGGGCGTTCAAGAGCTCAAGCAGGAAAAAGACAGGGAAATAGAAGAGCTGAAAAAACGAATCAGCAAGTTAGAGGAATTGATTTCGGAGAAATCCAAGTAAGAATCTTATATCCTATTGGAAAGTCTTACATAGACGTATGAAAATTAGAAATTATTTTGACGTTAACTGTCCGAAGATCGTTTATTTCACCCTGTTTTCCTGTCTCACATTTTTTACAGCCAGCCTTTCAGGTCAAACAAATCCTCCCAGCGGAATTACCTATCAGGGTTTTTTGACCGATGCAGCTGGAGAGGTTCTGGGGAAAGCAAACGCCGCAAACTACGATGTTGTTTTTCGTGTGCATGACACAGAATCAGGGGGGACGGTTGCCAACCTCAAGTGGTCAGAAATGCAAACTGTTGTCGTTGATCAAGGCAATTTCAGTGTGCAGCTTGGGCAGGGTACCCCATATCAAGACGAGCCTCATCCGAATTTAAGTGAGATTTTCATCGGCGAGAATAATCCTGAAAGATATCTGGGGATGACCCTCACCACGGCAGAGGGGGCGATCGAAATTCTTCCACGTTTGAGATTTCTTACGACGCCTTACAGCTTCCTGTCCAGTCATTCGAATACTGCAGGCAGCATTAAAGGTGAAAACGGCGGAGATCTTCTTGTGACTTCAGGTGAAAATATTGGGATTGGAGAAGCAACTCCAGAGCACACCCTGGACGTCAGTGGTGACATCCGTGCTTCCTCCGGTCTCCTTACTCAGGGAGAATTAAGCGTTCAGTCCGTTTCTGCAGACGGTTTAACCGCAACGCCTGTGCTGCAGACGGCAAGTGGTAATGTAGGGATAGGGGTCAGCGTGCCTACGGTAACCTTGGATGTCGGTGGAGATTTGAGAACAAATGGCGAAGTCGTGATACAAAACGGCAGTATCAGCGTCAAGCCACCCTCGGGTGAAAGTGGTGTCCTGATCGAAACTCCAGAGGGAGTCGCTGTTTCGGCTGATCTCCAGATGGGGATCGATGACACGCATGCTTACCTGCAGCCTTCAGACAACAGGGATTTATGGCTGGGTCATCAAGGAGGGGAAGTCATCGTCCCCGGGCAACTCAAAACCAGTGGTACATTGACACATTCTGGCGTCAATTTACGGCAAGGCACCGCTATCGATACGGTCAAAATTATCACCAAACAATTGTCTGTTAATTCAAATTGGCAAACGGCTTTTATTGGTAACAGCATGCCAGACGGCACTTATTTAATGGAGCTTACATTTCACAATGGAAATAGTGGTGGGCATCATTGGAACGCGCGATATTCAGGCATCGTTGCCTGGCGTAGTGGTGCAGTAAACGATTCCAGTGCTCATGATATTCCTCTATCTGCAGCCGCTCACGCCTTTAACGGTGATCGGATTTATCTTCGAATCAATTTACGCCCAAATGCGGTCCCTCCTCAGCTTCAAATAAGATCAAATAAATCCTCAAGCTCGACGACCTATACGTTTAAATTTCGCCGAATGCTTTGAAGGCAAAAAAAACTAAACCCCGATGTTTAATAAACTAATTATGCGCAAACTTGGCATTACTGCACTCCGACTCCTTTGTGTGGTTTCTTTCCTGACGGTGGATGCTCAATCGGCGACCATCAAACCGATCGGTCTCATGGCCTATCAGGGCTTCCTGACCGATGCTGAAGGGCAGGTTCTGGGAAAGGAATTCCCAGCAAATTATGATGTTGTCTTTCGTATTCATGACGACGAATCAAGCGAAGGCTCGACTCATGTGTTGTGGGGAGAGTTTCAAACAGTGATCGTGAACGCTGGTCATTTCAGCGTCAAGCTGGGGGAGGGAAGTCCATATAACTCCGAACCGCACGAAGCACTGGATACCGTGTTCAAGGCAGCTTCCAGTCAGGAACTCTACATCGGATTGTCCGTCAAGGTCGACGATGGCATGCGAGAAGTTCTCCCCAGGCTACAATTGCTTTCGAATCCATTCTCACTACTGGCAGGGCATGCGAACACTGCCGAGCGGATTGTTGGGACTGATGGAGATGTGCTCGTCACTGAAGGCAATAAAGTGGGCATCGGTGTAACCCAACCAGCATCAGCACTTGATGTTCTAGGAGAAGTTCAGGCTTCGGGAGGGTTGATAACACAAGGTGAATTAATCGTATCCAAGGTCGATGCTTCGGGAGTTGTCTCACCGGTTATGACAACCGAGAATGGTATGTTGGCAGTTGGTAAAATAAACCCTTCTGCAACTCTGGATGTCAAAGGGCAGATTCTTTTCGAGGGTGATCTGGATATCAGCGGTGGAACGGTCAATATCAATCCTGCACAAGAGGAGTCATTGGTTCTTCACTCCCCGACCGGAGTTGCAAATGGAACCACATTGACCTTCAAAAATTCGGACTCTCAAGCAACTCTTCAAACAAGTGAAAACAGACCTTTGGATTTCAATACGGGTGCCATTCTCAAAAATGGAAGACCCCTGATCGCTATTCATGAAGTGAAACAGGGTACTATAGGTAGCGGGGGGCCATCTCTTTTTCCTCTGGGATCTTTTACAGCTATTGGCGGGCTGGCTACTGTTGATTTTAATGGCTCTAGTTTTACAGAGGGTGTTGGAAGAGCAGACCATGTCCTTAAGTGTTACGAAAACGGCATTCTGAAAGGGTATTGGGCATTTTGGCAGTATCACAACTTCGGTAGTTCTCATCAGTCGATGCAACACTCCAAAGGTTTCTCGACTGTTGCTGGGCGTGTCTACGAATTCTTCCTGGAGGTTAATGGTATAGCTCGAATAGATGGCAACGACTTCTTTAGCTGCATTGTCACTGAGTTTAACACAATTACTCATTAGTCAAATTTCTCTTATATCTTCTTTCCGACCCAACATTTTTTGAAATGAAAATAAAACTATCCTGCGCCATCTTGTTATTTTTAACGGGCACTTTTCACGTTTCCGTGAATGCTCAGTGGCTCACTCAGCAACTCAATCTTGTTCCTGGATGGAATTCTGTCTATCTGCATGTCGATGCCAGTTACGCACCGATCTCATCACTTGTCGGGGAGCTTCCAGTCAATGAAATATGGTATTGGAAAACGGATAACTCTACTTCCCAGTTTGCCGTCCAATCCCCTGATTCCCCAAACGAGTCAAGTTCTCGATGGGTGGTATGGCGAAAAATTAATGGTGACCTGGAGTCAGAACTCAAGGCTTTGGTAGGCAACAGTGCTTATTTGTTTTATGTGGACCCTGCTGCGTCGTCACAGAGTTTGCCTATTAAGGGTAAACCCAAGCCTCCCAATTATCATTTTAATTCAGATGGTTTAAATTTGATTGGTTTTCCGGTTCACCCTTCAGCCGACTTGAATATCGAAAGTTATTTCGCAGCTCATGCAGGCAATACAGCTGCTCAGCTAAATACGTCAATCTATGCTTACGACATCAGTGGAGATAGCAATATAGCCGAGGAAGTGAACTTCCCGGAAATAACGCCCTTATCACGAGGAACGGCTTACTGGGTTAATGATGGTCTCTCAAATGATCACTACGTGGCTCCATTCAGCATTAGCTTGTCAAATCCAAATGGTCTTGATTTTGGGGATCACATGCAAGTGCTGAAATTACGAATACAGAACAACACTGACTCGGCAATTATTGTGAATGCATCCACGATCAACAGTGAGTCTCCTCCTGCAGGTCAAGGCAATGAATCACCCATTGGAGAGGCACTGCTCATGCAAGTTTCCTATGGAATCAACGGTAAAGAGACTTCTGATCACTGCCCTTGCGAAGACTTCACAATTAAACTTGGCGCTAAGGGTGAATACGACTCTCAATGGGATCTCTCCATTGCTCTGGATCGGTCCATCCTCGCAGATGACGTCGCGAGGTTTTCCGGCATCCTGCAACTCGAAGATGAGGCTGGGCACTCTCAATTTAACATTCCTGTTATGGCAGAGCCCAGGGGGATGAATGGTATGTGGGCAGGTAATGTTTTTCTGGACAAAGTATCAGCAATGTATAATGCCACTACTTCAGAGGCTGACAAACCATCACCCACACCGGTTCCAACCAAATTCCCGCTTCGTTACATACTCTACAGGGGGGAGGGCGATGATCAAACGACTGATCTCCATTTGTTTCAGCGAGTTTTTTCCGGACTCATTCCTGCAGGGTTCGATTCAGCAGGGGAGTTGGTGGCCAGTAATACCGAAATGATCAGCATTGGAGCAGATACGCTACGGCTGGAAAATGTGCATCGATTCAGTACGACTCATCTTCCGTTCACAGCCGACAATCTCCCAGCCAGCAGTTTTAAAGTCGATACAACTTCTACCCCCAAACAAGACATAGCGCTCGGTGGGGTTATTCAATTCGACATTACAACTGATTACGATAGTTACGACAATAATCCTTTCCTGCACGCCTTTCATCCAGATCATGATAATCTGGATGCCTCCTTCAGCAATCAATTGAGTCAAGGGAATGAATCTTTCGGTATAAGGCGCCAAATGACTTTCAAATTCACCACACATTCAGGAAGTTTCGAGGATATTATTCTGGCCGGCAGTAATAAGGGAGGTATCTACGAAGAGACACTTACTCTCGAGGGAAAAAAAGGTTTCGATCGTTCGATTGACCTACAAGGTACATTCATATTACAGCAAGTTCTAGTCAACCGACTGTTCCTGCAAAATTAATCACTTATATGCTTTTCCATACAGTATTTGAAAAAATAATGAAATACGTCCAATGGTCACTAAATCTTTACCTTTTTCTCACGTTAAGCGGTCCGTTGCTTCATGCTGCAGAAATAATCACTACTCCCCTGTCCAACACCCATTCCAGTGTTGTTGACAACAGGAGCAGTTTGGCGGGAATGCCTATTTCGGCAAATCCTGCTGATCCTGGTTCCAATGGCACATTGAAATCTTATCCAGATAATGATGGCCCGTCTCTTTTTGAGCCTACCGCTGGGCAATTCCGATCATTCAATGGGTTTGCAGGTAATGTTGCACTGGATCCAACGTTTACCGCGTCATTGGACGCATCGGTCACCGAAATTGAAAAAGCGAATCTATTGGGTTTGCCACGCAACGAAACCAACGGTGGCTTTATTTTACAGCGTGCCAAGATTGGCGGACACTTAATTCAAAGATCGATTGATTTTAAATTTGGAAGTGTCATTCCCTTGCCCTCAGAGGATGAAAATGACACGGCATTGTTGAATCCCAGTGCCTATTATCGATCAGAACCGTACCTCTCAGGTGATGAAACTCATGAATCCAAAGGTTACTATTTCAGTCCACATGCCAACACTGTATACGCTACCCAGCCCGGCACCATCAGGATCACTTGGCGCAAAGCAGTGAGCGAAACATCGGTACCCGCAGATGCCGCAGATGCCAGCAAATGGGTTTACGATCAGGGTAAATACTTCAGGTTGCTTGAAAAGACATACACAACAAGTGGTACGCCAATTAAATCCCCCCAAAAAATTTACTGGAACGCAGCAGGCTACCAAGGCCCCCCTGTTCAACTTTCTGCTTCGTTTATTCCGGAAATAAAAGTGGTTTTCAATGCGAGCGTCCCGGAGACAGTGTCGGATGGTATCATCAAAGAAATGGAGGGTCTGACTACAGGTGAGCCTTCCAACTTAGTATACAACAAGACTCTTTGGCGAGAAAGTGACGCCCTCTTCGCATTGAATGCAACGGGAAGGGTTTTCGTTGAACTATTGGGAGAACTCAACTCGGAAGGTAATCGTCAACACCTAGGTTTTGAAATTGTCGATATCATGAAAAGCTCCAATCCTCGAGATGTGAATATCCTGATTGGGGAGAAAGTTACTGTGTCCGATGAGGATACAGGACTCGATGAAACTTCCTTGTATGCTTCCTACATTGCCCAGGGAAATGATGCGTCAGGAGGTTTTATCAAAACTGTTAGTCGTTCAGCAGATTCAAAACCAGAATACTATGCCACGAACGAAACCTTACACTTCAACGATGTTCAGATTATTTGGCACCGCGAAGGAACCTTGAATATCAAGTGGCCTTTCCTCCATATTCGATATCGCTTCAATTGGCCATCTGATCCGGCAGATTTTTCTCACTATATCCGACCTGCAGCGGGTGATAAAAATGAAGCCAAGTTAACAGCGGTGAATATCCCTCATGAGTCCAACGCTGTTGTGGAATATCAAGACCCGCTCGATCAGCAACGTGCTTATCTTGATGGGGATCTCAAGTTCTACACTTACCTTGATTCATCTCAACCGCAGCATCGGTGCCTATTAAGCTATAACAACAATGGTGTTGTCAGTTTTGAACGGGTTTTTTCATGGTTCGAACCGCATCTCAATAGTGGAGACCTTGCCCGCTCCACTCAGTCGATGACTGTGAAGGTGCCAGCGAGAGAACTCGGGATCTGGAGCGCGCCGCCTACCCATTCGAGTCTGGAGTCAGGATTGGTGGCCTACTGGAATTTCAACGAGGAAACAGAGTTACAAAAGGGATCGGCTTTTGCTGACCTGGTTGGTGTTTACGACGGTCAGCCCAAGGGAAGTAAAGCTATTGCGCTTGAAGAAGGAAAGTCAGGTTTCGGTCGCTCCATTGTTCTTGATCCTGATAAGCAGCAGTATGTGAAAATAATCGGTGGTTCTGTTGATGGCCTTTCATTTGCAGACGGTAGCATGACCCTGTCCTCCTGGTTTCAGGTGGATGGTTTCAATACAAAATGGCAAGCTCTGATTGCGCAAGGCGAAGGATCCAATTGGCGATTGCATCGGCATAAACAAACCCAGAGCCTGTCCTTTTCTGGTGGTAATGCTGATACTGGGGAAATAGCCTCTGGACTCGGTAGCAATGTTGAAGATCAGCTTTGGCATCATGTTGTTGCTGTTGCGGATCAGGCAAACGGAACCAAACTTTATATTGATGGTGAGCTAGTGGCTTCAAACTCCTCTCATAGTGTTTTAAGCTCAAGTAAACGAAGAATGCGGATTGGCTCAAATCCTAACAAAGCAAACAGGTTTTGGAACGGCGCTATCGATGATATAGCCCTTTGGGATCGCGCGCTAACAAATGATGAAATCTCTCAGCTTTATGCCGATGATGAGGGGAAACAGTTGCTTGAATTCCTGAAACCACGAGAGGGCGTTGCTCAACAAGTGTTTGGTTTCGCACAGGTGGACTCTGAGGGGATAGCAACATTGGCAACTGAGCTGGATAATGATTTTTTGAGTGATCCTTTATCAGGTGGTCCCTTATTGTATCAAGGGTTGATAGCGCACGTTGGAGAGAGGCTGACACCTCCTGCTCAGGCAAACCTTGCGACAGGCCCTTACGATTACATGGCTGGATTCATACTCCCGGAAAGTTCTGATAGATATGATCCAAGTGCCTATCTGAATCCTGACTCAGCAGGCATGGAGTCCGCCTCTATGGGGGCCATCATACCGGTCAATATCGACCCCAATAATGAGAGCATCAAAGTCGTTTGGTATCGTCCAAGCCAAGCGAATATTCCCGATATTTATTGGCCGGCAGTGGAAGCCCACTACACCATACAATGGCCAGCCCTGTCCTCTGAAATCATCATGGCGCGGGGCGATGGAAGTGGGGATCTGGATGCGTATGAATCAAAGGGAACTATTTATCGCCAACCTGATGACTCAATTGCAGGCTATAACCCCAATGAAGAGCATGCTCTTATCATTGGAGGACGAGCCTATGCCTTGAGAGATGATTTGAATGTGGACTTACTGCAGGCAGATGCGTCTACTCCTTATACATCGGACCCTTATGTGTTGGTCAAATACACTGCCATGGACGGTCGTCCGGCCATGAGCGTGTTTCATGTTAGTCGCGAAAAACCTGATCAGGGCATTCTGTTTGATTATGTAGTCGAAGCTGGTGGCATGCTGCAGGCTCCGATGCCTCTACCTTATCTCCCTGTTCCCATCTCTGATACTACCGGCCAGCCTGTTACGTTTTACAATTCTGAATCGATGGAAGACCTGCCTGCGAACTGGGATGCGCTTACCGCCGATGATCGGCTTAGCTTGGATGCTTATAAAAGGTATACCTATCAGGATCGAAAAGGGCATCACCTCGTTTATCGAGGTTCGCATGATGGGGTGCCTGCTCTGGACGCCGGCGCGTATGATGTGCTCAACCACCAATGGTCCGACCAATCAATGATCCACGTCAGTGAAGGAGAGTTTTTTGAGTGGCACTTGCACGCCACGCAGCGTGGAGCGATGGTCCAAATGTTTTTCCATGAAGATTATTCGCCCCCCAACTGGTTGCGGATTTCGGGTGGTATCCTTGAAGGGAGGCCTTACATCGATGGGAATGATGTGTTCAACGAAGATATCCAATTGACGGTGGTCAGTCTTGATGGTGAGTCGAACCCGATTGACTTGACAGTGGCCATCACGGTGGAACCTGACAGTAATCCCGTGGTGACAACCGAAACTCAGGGGCCGCTATCCATCGAGCATTCAGGAAAACTTTACACCGGGAGACCACCCTACCTTACACTTTCCGCTGATGAGGATGGGACTGATGCTTTCAAGATGAATTTCTACTACCAGAATCAATCCACTTTTGATTGGCCGCATTTTGCCAGCCAACCTGATGAAGATGATGTGGTTCCTTACCTCCTGCCTGATGGGATAAATCGTACAGCGGCTGCTTCTGAACAAACTGATTCACTGGAAATCGTTTATCGACCTGTCTGGCCGACTGATGTCCCAGTGATCGAACTTGGTGACACGCTTGTTGAACCGAAGTCAGGATTACCCGATGTTTCAGGACAGGTCACACTCAGACTTCTCTACGATCAATCGATTGCAAATTCCATTGATGTAACAAATGGTGCATACATTTCATCCGCTGTGCTTTACGATCCAACGCGTGCCAAAATGGCGGATCTTCAGGGAGATCTGCCGACGTCGATGAACCAGCATTCGATGAATGGTAAGGTGTATTTCCCTGATCTGCCGCCACATTTGTCCAACCGTTTCTATTTTGATCCGGCCTATAAACATGACGACGTATCCGGGAAGTTGGTCTTTCTTGGGGAATACAAGAAAGAAATTGTGGGGGACAGTTATCTGCTGCCCAATATTCTGGATAGTGATGAGAGTAACTTGTTAGTACAGCTCGCTTCAGAAACTGATTGGGGAAATGCAGTTACTGATTTGACCACCAGTATGGTGACCTATTATCGGGATCCTGCAAATCCCAACCTATGGAAAGCCAATGAAGGTAGTAGTTCGGTTGTTGGGTATTCTTCAGATACCGCAGCAGGTACCCACCTCATCGCAAGCGATGAGGCTGCGATCATTACTTCAGATGATCAGGCAGTTGATTCCTACGCGCTTGCTATCCCGGGAGAAGGCAAGGGATACCTCACTTTGCTTGCCAATGATGGAAATAACCCGAGTTATGAAGGTTTACCCATAACGTCCTATATCATACGCGTGGCGAACACTCAGGAAAACGGGGAAGTGAAATCCATCTACTCCAGTAACCCTCTGGATGAAAAAATCACATTTTATCATACATTGGATTTCAGTGGGCAATACAATCTTTTTGAGTATGAATGGTATTTGTCTCCGACCGATCAGGGGGCGGCTCCCTCGCTTCCTGAGTTTGTGAATGGAGAGGTGCAATTACCCTGGGTTGAAAAACAGAAAGGAGAAGGTCGTCATTTTTACATTCTTGGGAGTGGCGGCATCGAGGTGCTTGGCGACAATTATGTGACCATGCGCTACAAGCCGCTGGACAAAACTAATCACCTCAAGAAAAACGAGTGGTCAGCATTCACCGAACCTCAACTCGCGGAAGGTTGGATTAAACGCGTTCTCGCTGGAATCAACCCATTCAACCAGCGCCTGAGTGATTTACTCAACAATCAGTCCGACCTGTCTACCAGTATGCTGACGCAGGCTGGAACACGTTGGGAAGGGGACGTGGCTCTCAACCTGGAAAATATGAATGACCATGGCCTCATCGCTATTTATGAAACTGTTCTGAACAAGGGGATCAGTTTTTTCGAGGGGTATGACGCAGGACCTGCAGATGCAAGCGATGCCTTGCTGCTGGTGTCCGGCTATCTGAACGACCTTTATCATTTTCTTGGAGATGAAGCTTACACTGATGCAAAAGATCCATCCATTGGTATGAGCAATGAAGATGCAACGTATGGTGATTACGCGACCTCACTTTTTGCTTTCAAGGGACAGGTCGCTTCTTTGCTGGAGGAAGAGCTCTGCCTGCTGCGTGGACGTGATTTCATGCACCAGCCAAGTTTCCAGACCCGCCCTATTTATAATCGGCTTTTCTGGAATTACACCCGAGGCATTGACAGTGGTGAAGTGATCTATTCCCTGAATTACAACATCAAGGAAAACCTTGATCTGGAGCAGGGCGATGGCGTCATCGATGCAGCCGATGCTGCATCGATGTATCCACAAGGGCATGGAGATGCAGTAGGGCATTACCTGACTGCCCTCAAGGGCTATTATAAGCTTATAATAAAGCCTTGGTTTCAATGGAACCCGCGCGTTGAAGCTGTCTCGGTTCTGGGTGTTCCCGTCAGTGTGGACTACATGGACGAACGTAAATTTGCTTCATCGGCCTACAGCTGGCATCAGGCATCCATGGCAATTATTGAAGCAACACGCCGAATGGATTATCAACCAGTCAAGGATGTCGGCTGGGACCATCTAGGGCGTGGCGCTATTCAGGAAGCAGAATCTAAAACTTATTTGAAAGGTGAAGAGGAAGTTCCTTACCGACGAGCCTGGGGTGTTGATCACTGGGTTGCCAGAACCGCTCAGGGTGATTTAATCAACTGGGCAGTCGGAAATAGCATGCTTCCTGATGAAGTTGACGAAGAGGGCATTGAGAAAGTGGATCGACAGACGGTGGTCGAGTTGAGTTCACTGGCTCATGCATCCTTTGAATTACAATCTTTGCAAGACAGTCTGGATGGCGGTTTGACGCCTCTGAACTTTACTGCAGATACCGTTACTTTCGATATCGATCCCAATCGTATCCTGGGAATTGCAAGAGAGGAAACAACTGGGCATTTTGAACAACTTTATGACAAGGCTGTGGTGGCCTTGTCGGCTGCTATTGACTCCTTTTATCATATCAAAAGGTTTTCAGGCAAACTTCACGAAGACGAAAACACATTGGACACGCTTCGAGATGAAGTCGAGTTACAGGAATACCTTTATGAATCCGAACTCATAGATCTGCTGGGGCAACCATACCCTGATGATGTAGGTCCAGGAAAATTGTATTCTCAAGGATATACGGGACCGGACTATTACCATTACATGTATACAAACGAGGATTCAGCTTTACATGGTTTCAGTGGTCGCGGCACGACATTTCAAATAGATAAACAATCCATGCCTCTTGATTGGGAATTAATCCCAAGTGATTGGGATGATTGGGATGATGAGAAAAATGGTTTTGAATGGTGGACGAAACTAGATGATCCAAATTATGACAATCCGGAGGATGGAATTTCAAATTTCGTCGTATATCATTTGGACGAGCATGGTATCCCAGAAAAACCTGATTCTTATCAATCCAGAAGACCCGCGGCTGGTGAGTTGCAAATCGCCGTCACGGAGGTGAAGTCCGCTTATTACCAACTAAGTGCAGCTCTGAATTCGTTGACCACCTGGACTGCGAATTTTGATGGATCTGTTGCGGCTTACAATGCGACTAGACGGATTGAGAATGAATTATGGGAGGTCCAAGAAAGCGTGATGGATCGTGAGAATGATAATTCAGCCATGGCTGCCTCATTAGAGGCGTTGACTCTCCTTACAGATGCAATCATATACGATATGGATCTCGTAAAAGATGTTCTCAAAGAGTTACCAGAGGTATTCATTGCGGGTTTTTCTGTAGGTGGTGATATGCCGAAGGCCGCAAAAATCCCCGGTTATTTTACTGCTTCTCTTGTTCAAGAATTAACCATGCTTGGGCAAATGGCTTATGCCCAGACCATCAATGGTATCATCACATCAAATGACATTAAAAATAATGAGGATACTGTTAAAGGCAATCACACAGCGGAGACAAATTTGAGAAGAATAGATAGCGGAAACGATATGTCTGGCCAATTCGCTGAATTTGTGGATCTGGTTGAGTCTGCTGCTTATCTTGCGGACGAGTATGAAGGAAAAAGGTTGGCCATGGAGCAAATTAAAGCCAGGGCCGAGCGTTTGATTCAGGAACGCCATATCATGCGCCAACACGTATCGAGGCGCATACAGGGCCTTAGGACTCGCAACGCGGGTTTACGTATTTTCAGGGAGGAAACCCAGGATCGTTACAGCCAGATGTTTGACCTGGCAGCTCGCTCCGTTTTTCTTGCCGCCTCCGCTTTTGATTACGAAACCGGATTGCTTGGAACGCAGTCGGGGCAGCAGTTTCTCAATCGTATTATATCGACAAGGTCCCTTGGAGTCATGATTGACGGTATACCTCAAATCACAGGTTCAGACATGGGCGACCCGGGTTTGGCCAGCATCCTGGCGGAACTTAAATCCAACTGGAATGTCCTTGAGCCAAGACTTGGGATCAACAACCCAGACACTTACGGTACAACCTTTTCTTTAAGAACAGAGCGCTATCGCATTTATCCTGACCAAAGTGGAGAGAGTGCGTGGCAGGACGTTCTGCTGAATGCTTACAAAAATAATTTGCTTGAAGATTCAGATATACAAAAACTGTGCTTGCAAATTGATGACGGGAGTGGGTTGCCTGTGCCAGGGCTTCTTTTCGAATTCTCTACCAGAATTGAGAAAGGTTATAATTTGTTTGGTCACATATTAAACCCAGGGGATAACACTTTCTCTACAAGCTCATTTGCCAATAAGATATTTGGAGCGGGAGTTGCGCTGGAAGGCTACGAGGGTATGTCAGACTTCCTGGCGAACACTCAGGTCGTTGGAAGTCTTGGAGGGTCGAGTCCAGCAGGCGGTTTTAACTGGCTGAATCCGGATGCGCTTTCAGCTACTCCATACATTTACCTCATCCCTGTTGGGCAGGATATCATGAGGACACCGCCTTTGGGAGATCAAACAGGACTCAGGCAGTGGAGCGTGGAAGAAACCATCCTACCTATTCCTTTCAATATTGGTGATAACCCCTTCAACTTTGCCCGAATTTTTGATCAGGGTTTATCAGTGGCCAATGGTAATGCTGACTTTCCAATTCGAAAGCATCAGGCCTTCAGGGCCGTTTCGACCTCGGATGTTTTTGTCCAAATGAACCATGTCATGGATAATTACACCAACAATCGACTGGTAGGACGTTCGGTCTGGAATACCCATTGGAAGCTGGTGATTCCCGGTGACACGCTCCTTAACAATCCGAAGGAGGGTATCGAGCGGTTCATTCGAACAGTGGATGATATCAAATTACACTTTAAAACTTACTCCTATTCCGGAAATTAATTATGAGAAAAAGCATCACAACCATCTTTTTTGGAATGGCCCTTTTGGGAGCTCTTCAAGCCTACCCACCAGTTCCTCACTTTGTGATCGAGGGAAACCTGCGTGATGAGCTGGGAAGGCCTCTTGAGGGGGATGGCGTCGAAGTACGTTTGTTGGCGGAAAATGGGCAAGTCTATCGATCCATGCCCAACGCTTACGCGGGCCGAAATATCAATTATCAGATGGTAGTACCTGTGGATGGCGGCCTTGCAGGCGCGTCTTATCATCGTCTGGCTCAATGGCCTGAATTTGCCTATCGCATCGAGGTGATGGTTGATGGCGTTCAACACGTGCCCATTGAACTTCGTGATGCGACTCCTGCCACCGGTCAATCCGGTCAGGTGCAAGTGCTGAATCTGACGCTGGGAGAGGATCTGGATGGAGATGGACTACCGGATCTCTGGGAAAGCATGTTGGCAGAAAAGGCAGGAGGGATTGAGAATGTGCACCCTGAAGACGACAGCGATGGAGATGGGATCAGTAACCTTCAGGAATACTATTCCGGCACCCTTGCGTTTGATGCAGAGAATGGTTTCCGGTTGAATTTCAAGGAATTAACCGATCAAAGCATGGTCTTTGAGTTCATGGCTGTGCGCGGTCGCATGTATCGCCTGATGCAATCGAACGACCTTGTCCACTGGGAGGACACTTTGTTTGAAGTGCGTGGCAATAATCAGGTCCTCTCTCAATATCTGGCTCCTGCGAGTCGGGCCATTGAAATTATGTTGCCCAGTGTTCTGGAGGGCAACAGCCAGGCAACTTACAAGTTGATCGTCAAGTAGGCACCCTTGAGTTCAGCCATCGTTTTTTCAGACAGATCATCTTATGCGCCGCATATTGCTCATCGCTTGTTTACTGGCAGGCGCATGCTTGCAGGGTAACGCTCAAGCTTCGGATACTGGATTTTCCTTTCTCCACTCGCAGTCAAGTGCTCACTACACGCATCAATGGGTCACTGAGCCTCATTCACCAGTGCAGCGCATGGTTGGCGAACGGAGTGAGATGCATGCCGGTTCGTTGAGATTCTTTGCAGCCGAACTTCCACATCGGACGGAGGTGCTTGAGCTCAACAAAGACACTGTATTACCCCTTCAATTGGGTCCTGCCCTAGTCGATGGGTTGAGCATATCATACCGACTCGCAAGTAGCCCTCGTCATGGTTATCTCGAGGGGCTGCCACCTCAGGTTGTCTACCATCCTGATCCCGATTTTGAGGGCGTGGAATATCTGATTTACGAGGCCGAAAACGGGCAGGAACGATGGGTGATTGCCGACCTGGAAATCCAGGTAGGCGATGGAGATTTCTCGAACAGTGATCCCGAGGGAACCAGGCCGGAGATTTCCGAGGCCGACCCTCTTGATCTATGGGTGGATGTTTCCGTTCCCGGTCCCGCAACGATGGATCTTGAAGGGGGATTCCAGGCAATCGTTTATCAATGGATGGTCACTCCCTTGAAAGGAGCTATCAGTGGTTCTGGTCCGGAATTCAGTTATCTGCCCTTTGCCAACGTCATGGGTAGCGACCGTATGGTGGTTGAGTTGATCGATGAGCAGGGCAATCATCTGTTGCAAGAAGTTTTAGTCACCATTATTCGTCCCAACCGATCCCCGAACTTTGTGAATCGATCTTTCAAGTTAGGCGAGGATAAAACTCTTCACTTCAATTTGAACGCCATGGATCCTGATCAGGATCCCTTGATTTATGAATGGTTGGAGGCTCCGTTGCATGGGCAGATTATCCATCAGGAAATGGCGCCGGAAGACATTCCTCACCCGGACTTGAGATCCCGCGCAGGTTCAACGCGTTTTTTTCATCCCGACAGCCTTCGGTATTTACCAACCCTCGATTACCACGGCTCGGACACATTTCGGTATCTTGTTCATGACGGACATGCTCCGCCTGTAGAAGCAAGGGTGGACTTTGAGGTGATCCCCATCAACGATCCTCCACGCGCAACGCGTGTCAGTTTCACTACCATCGAGGACCAAGGTCTGACACTTAATTTCGGACTGTCGGATCCTGAGTCTGATTCCTTTGAAATCGAGGTGATTTCACCTCCGCTTCATGGCTCGCTGAGCATCGTTCAAGGTCAGGTGCATTACCAGCCGCGTCCAAATTATTTTGGAGGGGATGTGTTTGAACTTGCAGCCGTCGATGCGCATCAGGGAAAGGCGCTGCTACCCGTCAGTGTTCAGATCGATCCTTTGAACGATGCCCCGATCGGTTTTCCCAAACACTGGCAGGTCCTGGAGGACAAGGTTCTGGAACTGGTCCTGGAGGCCATGGATCCGGATCAAGATACATTGAACTACACCGTTCTCGAACCTCCAGCTCACGGGAGGGTCTCCGGTTTGTTACCCCGTGTGGTTTACGAACCAAATCCGAATTATTTCGGTCCTGATCAAATTGTTTTTGTGGCTTCGGATGGTTTACTGGATTCAGACCCGTTCGTGTTGAGCATTACAGTGTTCCCTGCACCCGATGCGCCGCAAGCCATCAGTCGGGATTGGTTCCTGAGTGAGGATACTTCCTTGGAATTGACCCTGGGTGTTCTGGATCCCGATGGATTTACCAACAGCGGAAACCTGACCTTTGAAGTATTGGAACTACCCCAGTTCGGAGCATTACAGGGAAGTGGCGCAGAGAGAAGATATACTCCTGACAATGATTTTCATGGAGAAGATCGGATTACTTTTGTGGTATCCGACCAAAAACATACATCCCAACCAGCTACGGTAAGATTGTGGGTGGAGGCCATCAATGACGCGCCTGTAACAGCCGACATGTATTTTAACACCTTACCCGAAACGCCTCTTTCCTTTCAGCTGTCCGCCACGGATGTGGACTCCACTTCCCTGAAGTTTGAGATCCTTCAGGGGCCTGAAAAAGGGCGTTTGACAAAGCAGGACATCACCTGGACCTATCAATCCTCTGTTACTTATGCTCATCTGGATCAATTTACGTACAGGGTCATTGACAATCAAGGTCTCGCCAGTGAAGTGGCCACGGTAAGGGTTGCTGTGGAACCACAGACAAACGGACTGCAGGCCGAGTCGTATGATCTGATGACAGACGAGGATCGCTTGCTTCAATTCACAGTGCAAACCGATTTTCTGGGAGATGTTCAATTGCTTGATTACGAGCTTCTAAAGCCTCCGATGCATGGGCAGTTCAGCCTTGATGGAGCCCGTTTTTCCTACGAGCCGTATCCTAATTTCTACGGAACGGACGACTTGCAGTATCTCGTGCGCGGACCCAATGGTCTGATGTCCTTTGGCTCAGTGCGGCTGTCGGTAAACTCCGTCAACGATCCTCCTCAAGCCAATCCTCTTTCATTGGAGGTGCCGTCAGGTGCGGAGGTTTCTTTCGTTTTGGGAGGCCAGGATGTGGATGGGGATTCTTTGAGCTTCGAGATACTGAATGTCCCGCTGCATGGTCAACTCATCGGGCAAGCTCCCAACTTGGTCTACCTCTCCGATGAGGGTTATTTTGGAAATGATTCCTTTACATTTCAGGTATCGGATACGATCGGCTACAACGACACGGAGCAGGTGATGATCACAGTGATTCAGCCTGAATTAACCTTTACTGCGCAGGATCAGCAACAGACCGTGAGAGAGGATGAGAGTGTGAATCTTGTTCTGCAATCCAACCGATATGGTCCCGAGGTGACTTACGTGGTTCTTGATGTTCCACTCCACGGAACATTGCATGGAGAGGGTCCCAATTGGGAGTATGTCCCATCCGCCAACTTTCACGGGGTGGATCGTCTTACTTTTGAGGCGCAGTATGAGGGGGAAACCTCGTTTGCGGGGGAAGTCCTGATCACGATCATCCCTGTCAATGACAAGCCAGTGGCGCAATCAATGCAAATGGACCATCTGCAGGGCAGGGAACTGGAGTTGCGTCTTCTTGGCAGTGATGTCGATGGTGACTCAGTGGATTTCCAGATAATCAAAGCCCCACTGCATGGAATACTGGAAGGTGAACTTCCCTTGCTCACTTATAAACCTGATTCAGATTACATGGGTGAGGATCTCTTTACCTACCGGGTGGGGGATGGACAGATTTTCAGTGACCCTGTAGAAGTGGCCATTACCCTGCACCCGGCAGGCAGTGTGCCTGTTGCCATTGGGATGTCGCTTGATACTCTGGAGAATCAAGCTCTTTCCATGGTCCTTTCTGCCGAATTCTCCAACCCTGAAGAACTTGTTTACGCTCTGGTCGAGCTCCCCACTCGGGGAACGCTCAATGGTCAGTTCCCCGAGTTCATCTACCGTCCCTTTTCACAGCAATTTGGAGATGACATGTTTCGTTTCAGGGTTACGGCACCCAACGGTATGTCCTCTGAGGCAACGGTCTTTATTCGGATTCAGGAAGTAAATGACCCTCCGGTGGTTGAAAACTTGAGCCTGGAATTAAATCGTTTCGATCAGGCTTCCATGATCTTTGAGGGAACGGACCCTGAAGGCCAGGCTTTGGAATTGGAGTGGATGATCCCGCCACCCTCTCTCGGGGAATGGACCATCGAGGATAGAACCATCTTTTTTGATCATGCAGGTGGGGATGAAGAAGTGGTGGAAGCTTCGTTCCGCCTTTATGACGGTGAACTTTATTCGGAGCCCGCAACGATCACCATCGATATCCTGCCTTCTGCGCTTGATGTCGCAATTGAACCGGCAACGATACGTGAATCCGGTGATGATGCGAATTTGATTGTGACCCGCAGCTCTCATTTGACAAAAGACCTCCTGTTGGAATTCGAAAGCAGCGGACGGGATCGGATCCAGTTTGCTTCTTCGTTCATTCTTACCGCTGGTCAGGAGCAGATCAGCCTGCCGGTCTCGGCCATTGAAGACGGCATTGCATTTGAAAGCCTGCCTGTTGAAATACGCATCCTGAGTCATGGCTTTGAGCCTGCCGTGCTCACGCTGATGGTAGAGGATGATGATGTTCCTGAATTAAGACTCGACTCTCCGGTTGAATGGGCTACCGAGGGCGGGCAAGCCATTCCCCTTCAATTTTCCCTCAATACCCCCATTCCACCTGAAAGAGTATTGGTTTACTTTTCGACTGACGCTCCATTTGATATCGATTTCCCCAAGACACTGATCTTGTCGGGCGATTCGATGCAGGCAACCATTGAAGTGTCCGTACCAGATAATACGATCTCCGAGGGAGATGCTTCATTTCAACTATTCGCAGAGGCTCAAGGTCTCTCTGCCAGTCTCTCGATGACCGTCAAGGACAAGGATGTCTCTCATGATATGCGCGTTGAGGATGGTCCCATTGCAGGGGCAATGGTGTTTTTTGATATCAATGGGAACCGGTTGAGGGAGGAACAGGAGCCCCTCAGTCAAACAGATCAAAACGGTCGCTTTCTGATGAACCTTCCTGTGGGTGATTTTGACAGAGATGGCGACGGCATGGTCAATGAGCGCGATGGCCAGTTTGTCTCCCAAGGTGGTGTTGACATAGCCTCGGGTCTGCCATTTCAAGGAACGCTTCTAGCTCCACCTTCTGCAGAAGTGTTGACGCCACTGACGACTCTGGTCAGTCGCCTGATGGATCAGGATCCTGAGATTTCCGAAAGAAACGCCTCGGAAAAAGTACAAGAAGCGTTGGGCATTGCACCGGATCTGGACATCCTTACGTTTGATATGTACGGAGAACTTGCCAAAGGTAATCCAAGGTCTCTGGAGCTCATCGAACCAGCCATCAAAATACAAGATACACTTTCACAATCCGGCGCCTATATTCAGGCAACGCTTGGTGAGACTGCTGCGGGTGCTTTCAATGGGCTCTCTTCAGTGCTGGCAGAAAAAATAAACAGGGGAGAAGCTTTTAATTTGGAGGATGCCTCCCAGGTCGCCAGTCTGATCAGTGAAGCGACGACAGGGAAGGGGCTGATCAATCAGCAAACCCACTTTCTGACAGTGGTCGAAGCGATTTCCCTCGGTAATAAAATAAAAAAACAGATCGTCGAACAGGATCTGAATCTACAGGATGTTGTGGGAGATCTGGCCAGGAGTCAGACCCTTGTGCAATCCGCTTTGATTCCAGACCTGCACAAATTGGTCCAGGGAGAAATAACGACAGAAACCATGGGGCAAACCTACGCCGTCGAGTTGTATGAGTCGCAGATAGCCGAACAGTGGATCGGGTCCCTTTCCGAAGCTGACACTCGTTCAGGAACCTTTGCTTTCAGTAAACCAGAATACCGGGTGACTGAATCCGGTATCGCAATCGAACCTGTAAGAATCATCCGAAGTGAAGGGTCATTGGGAGAAGTGGATTTATGGGTCTATCCAAAATCACTTACCGCTTTGATACCCAGTGATCTGCTTGCGCATCCGGTGCGCGTACACTTTGAAAACCACCAGATCTCGGCGGAGTTGGATATCTCCGGTCTGCTTGTCGATGATGATCTGGAGGAAACAATCGAAGTATTTGAACTTTCTCTTGAAATTATCGATCCTCAGAGAACGCATGCCCGTATCTCCCAGGCCGGGACGACGGAGGTTGAATTGATTGATAATGATGCCACAGGTGTTTTCGGGTTTGCCATGGTGGAGGACAAGGTAGAAGAGTCAAAAGCTTCCACCCGGGTCTGGATGATTGAGCGACAAGGCGGAGTGAAAGGGGAGGTTGTGCTATCCATTGAATTACTCGAGGCCAGTGAGGGGTGTCAGTCGGGTGTGGATTTTGAACTTACATCCAGTCAGGTAATCTTTGCTGATGGGGAATTTGAGAAACCAATACCTGTGCGTATACTCGAAGACGATGAAGTGGAGGCAGATGAGTTTATTCGTTTGGAACTCAAAGTGCAGTCGGCCCAATCCTCGGACCAAAAGGAAGGTTTGTTGTTTTCCAACATGTTTTCCATCACTGTAGTCAACGATGATGTCGACATGCCACCATCCATTCTTGGGCCTGAGTTGATTGAGCTCGAAGAAGACAGCATGATCCCCCCTGTTATGTTTACGCTGAACGATGATCGCACAGCAATCGATCAACTCGGCATCCGGATTCTTTCAGATAATCAAAAACTCATCAGAGACGAATCCATTACCTGGGAACATGATGATCAAGAGGGATATCGGTTTTTCGTTTCAAATCTTGAACCTAACGCGAATGGGCAAACACAATTGACCATTGAGGTTGATGATGGAACCAGCACTACCGCTCATGTGATTGTCATCGAAGTGAAACCTCAAAACGATCTACCGCTTATCACCGGCCTTCCACCTCTGGTCGAGGTCTCTGATGACACGGTGAATGTTGTTTTTCAAGTTGAGGATCTTGAGACGCCCTCGGAAAACCTTTTTGTCTATTTCACTGGCCAAATCCCAGATTTTTTACTTACGGATATTTTCAAGATAGATTTTTTTGGAAAAGACAATGTTTTGAAAGTGTCCCGACCTGATGGCCTGTTCGGAAAACACCCAATCAGAATCTTCGTCCTGGACGGAGATGGGCTGGGATACGGACAGGAAATCACGATTGATTTTGGGGTTAATCCTGAAACTGTTGAATTTCCTGTTCTAAAGTTCCAACTTGTGGACAGCACCGTCATAGAGATGAGTTGGGAAGGGGATTATCAACTATGGAATGCCATCAACCTAAAGAGCACCTTTGAACTCATAGAGGGAGCCAGAAGTCCTTATCGCGCGCCATTGAATGGAACGGGCTTTTTCCTTCTGCGATCAGAACAAATACCCTGACTTTTCTCATTTACCCTATCCATGATCATGCTTGCCTCACTTCTCCAATTAAAGGATTCATTGGTAAGACAAAGTTTGATTCATTTGTTCAAGTGGACCTTGCCGCTTTTCTGCATATCCTGCTGCATTGGATGCCATCGAAATGAAGTCGTCAGTGAAGCTGAGTATTCGCTCAGTCAATTGCTGAAAAGCGGAGATCTAATTTTGGATCCACAACATCAAATCCCATACTCCGGTTGGGTAAGGGAAACTTACCCTGATGGAGTTCAGATTAAATCCAGATCTCGCATGAAGGATGGAAAGTTACATGGTGAGTCTTCAGGGTATTTCAGTAACGGAAACCTGCAGGTAATGGAACATTTTCAAAAGGGAGTGTCCCATGGCAAACGTCTGCGATTTAACGAGGATGGAAGTAAATCAGCAGAGGAACCCATTGTTGAAGGTCAATTTCATGGCGTGGTCTTGAAATGGCACTCCAATGGACAATTAGCTGAATCCATTGAATACAATCATGGCATACCTCACGGTGATGCATCTGCCTGGTTCGATGATGGAACGGTGCGTTCACGTGCACATTTCAAAAACGGAGCAATGATGGATCAACAATTCTGGAAACAAGGAGAGCTCAATGAAGGAGACTGAGACTGCGGTCTGAGGGATTACCCATTGGCCTCGTGAAATCATACTCCGAAACGTATGCTTATTCTTTCTGTTCAGTTACCTGTCGTCCAGTTTCATGACACAAAAGGCGACCAAAATCAGTATCCTTTGATCACCTTTTCCTCGTCATCATAAATAGTTCTACACACAGTCTGAAATTGATAAGCTAAGCGGGGAGGCATGTTGACTTCGATATCAATGCATGTCTAAGGAGGTGCTCATTGAGTGGAAAAGTCTCCCCCGGGTTTATTGAAACCCCTATTCCTGATTGGTAATACAGCAAATGAAGACATTCCCTGGAGTCAGCAGAGTCCCACAACACAAGACTTCACATGTCGAGAGGAAGAATTCAGTTGGTATATAAACGCACCCGCTTTTGAAGGTGTGCTGGCAGGAATTTTGCACATCAGCATATGTATCGCTACTTAGCTTTGAAGTAACTGGCAGGTTCGTTCCTGCTTGGCTGTGCAGGTAGCGAGTTGCAGTAAATAGTAGGTGGTAGAGTTAAATGCATTGGCACCTGTGTTTAGCTCGGCAGAGAAAGCGCAGGATTACTTGAGTAGGAGGTAGGCGCGTAGACAACCGCATTATAGTTCATGAGGAGAATAAAGACATGTTTTGTGAATTGGCTTTCCTTCACTGAATATGCATTCATTGCTCTCGCTGCAGGGGTTACCACAAGCCGAGCAAAGAGCATTTTTTGACATCACTTTAGATGGCGGTTTTTTATGCAATCGAGTGACAGAGTAGGCTAAATTACCAAATCGCCTACTCACAATGCATAAACCAATAGCACCCGGTAATAGCTGAGCAGTAATGTAAAAAACCGTATCAAAAAAAGACCTTTCAACAGGACTACTTCTTCTTCTGTCGTTACTGG
>JBDQII010000005.1:0-29720 GCA_040264395.1 Verrucomicrobiota bacterium | reverse complement strand
GACCGTATCAATCTGGCGGTCAGTTCAAATGGGAAAGATTGGGAAGCTATTGAAGTTCTCGATCAGGGCCCATCCGAACATTTTCAAAACCCATCTATTATTCAAACAAAAAACAATCAAGTGCACATTGTTTATACCATCAACCAAAACCGATTCCAACACGTGCAAATGGATCCGACCCTTTTCAAGGGGAAACCGATTGCCAACGGAATCTGGCCTATCCTGTAACAGACTGAAATGACGAATCCAGAATCCAAAATAATTGAGCTCAATCTCACCCTGCCCCCTGCCCCGGCCCCGGCCGGTGTATACAAGCCTTTGGTCACCCATGGCAACCTGGCATATGTGTCCGGGCATGGCCCGGTCACCCTTGATGGCTCCCTACTTACTGGACGAGTCGGAGCCGATGTGGATAAAGAGCAAGGCAAACTGGCTGCAAGACAGGTGGGCTTAACCATGCTGGCCACGCTCAAGAGCCAACTTGGAAGTCTGGACAGAGTGGCACGCGTGATCAAGTTGCTGGGAATGGTGAATGCAAATCCCGATTTTGAAGAGCATCCCTATGTCATCAATGGCTGTAGTGAATTATTTGCTGAAGTTTTTGGTTCCGAATGTGGAATCGGCTCAAGAAGCGCAGTAGGCATGGGATCATTGCCCGGAAATATTACCGTAGAAATAGAAGCCATGTTCGAAATCACCGATTGATCCTTTGATTTTCCCATACTTTTTCTAAGCAACATCCATGTCACCAGCAAATCAGCCATGGTATCAAATCATGAATGTGGAAGAAATCCCTTCCCCTGCCTTGCTATTGTTTCCTGACCGAGTTCAGAGCAATATCCAGGGCATGCTTGACATGGTTGATGGCGATACAAAACGTCTTTGCCCTCATGTAAAAACCACCAAGACGGAAGCAATCATCCGCATGATGGTTCGTTCAGGCATCAAGCAATTCAAATGCGCCACCATCGCTGAAGGTGAAACTGCAATCAAGGCTGGTGCCGCATCTGTACTGCTCGCAATTCAACCCACCACATCCAATGCCAAACGATGGATCAACTTGGCAAAAGCACATCCCGATCGTGATTTTGGAACCATCGTTGATTGCAAGGAATCCATTAAGTCCTTGAGCGAATTAAGCAAACAACATCGCATCACCCTCAAGTTATGGATCGACCTTAACATTGGGATGAACCGAACGGGAATCCTTCCTGGTGAAGGAGCCGTGAAACTGGGAGAATGGATTCAGTCACATGTGAATGTGGAATTAGGGGGAATCCACGCTTACGATGGCCACCTGCACCAATCTTCAATTCAAGAGAGACAAGAGGCCTGCGAGTGCTGGCATTCCAAATTGAACGCATTCGTCAGATTGTTGAAAAAAAACGGATTCGATCGCTTGCCCATTATTGCCGGTGGCACACCCACGTTTTCAATGCAGGCAGCCAATGCGGAATTCATTTGCAGCCCGGGCACCACGGTGCTTTGGGATGCAGGTTACGCTTCGCAATATGCTGATCTGGACTTTTCTTGGGCATGCGTCGTTTTGGCAAGAGTAATATCAAAGCCTGCACCCGACCTTCTCTGCCTGGATCTGGGGCACAAGGCAGTTGCATCAGAAATGGCTCCTCCCAGGATGAATTGTCTCAACTTGAAGGTAGATGAATGGGTTTCACACAGCGAAGAGCACCTTGTCGTTCGTTCTTCTGATGCCGCCCTATTTTCAGTAGGGGACACTGTTTATGCCATTCCCTGGCACATTTGCCCAACGGTGGCTTTGCATCAACACTTCCATGTCGTCGAAAATAAACTCGCAAAAGAAAAATGGATGATTGAATCCAGAAATCGCATGCTCACATTTTGATCTACCAAGCTGTTCATGTCACATGTGAACAATATCAAGCTATTCATTCACTGTTTTTAAGAAGACCTTTGAATCTTCAAAGCTCAAGGTTGGGCGAAAGTATTATTCGGTGACCACCGCTGTTAAGAATGAAAGCAATCCCCTCAGCTTTCCTGACTTCATGGATAACCAATATTCAGCTGACCGTTTTAAATTTCGTTTTCTGCAATCAAGACCTTGATGAAGATCGACTGCTGGCAAAAGACCAAAGAAAACCAGTCCGGATCATTTTGCGCTGCGTACCTTGAATTGATGCTCGACTTCTGCCGGGCAGCTTGTCGGCCCAGCAGATCAATACTAACATATCGCAAGCCATTACATTGCGGGCAGCATTAAAAACATAAACGATCAATCATACCAATGGAGCTACTATCTGGTTGGTCAAGAAATAGGAATAAATGAAATCGCTGACTTGTCGGAAAAGATGCGTAAAAGCGAACGGTCCGCCGCCTATTCCATCACCGTAAAATGAACTTGTGGCAATCACGTCTGAAGCATATGTGGCGAAGGTCCCTGTCTTCTAACGAACGTGATGTTTCGTGGACATGGGTGTCCTTCATAAGTGCTAGGACAGAACCATCCCCCAATTGTTGGATGGTGGTGTTGAACTGATGTGGGTTCATGGGGGACACGGTATCATTCCACCAAAAATACAGATTGCAGACCAAGATCATTTTGTTATCCAGCTATACCGGCATGCACACGTTTGGGATGAATTAGCATCAAGTATTTACAGCGATGGGAAACACGCCGAACTTTTCCGAATAGACAGGCAAGGCCCGCCAACTTACTAAAAGCATTCGAACAATTGATGGCAGAAAAATATTACTGGGGGCGAATCCTGCGCAGGTGAGGGGCCCTCCAGACAATCAAAGCCAATGCAGCCAACGCCAGCAACATTCCAAATCCAAATATAGGTCTGAGGGAATTGCCGGCATTTTCAGAAAGCCTGCCTGCCACAAAATTGGAAAGCATGGGCCCCATCCCAGAGCCAAAAACAACAAGTAAAGTCTGAGCTGTTGCTCTGACTGATTTCCCTGCAATCATGTTGACGAGGATACTGAGCCCGATATGGAAAAAGACGATCACCATCCCGGTCAACAAATAGCTCAAGGCAAGCACCCAGGGGTTAGTAAAATAGTAATAGAGAAAGTGACGTAACACCAGACAAACACAACCAGTCACGAGCGAAGAGACAAATCCCCAACGTCTTATATAGTAGCGCAGGAAAGGAAAAAGTGCGACCTCCAATGCCACCCCTATACATTGAATGGGACCGATCCAGGCTTTGGGGACGCCATTTGACTGGAGATAAGGAGTGCCATAATAAACCACAAAAGAAAAAGAGCCTGACACCAGAAAAAAAGCACCAAGCAGGGTCATGTAATCCTTATTGCAGAACAGTTCCCTGACGCAGCGCCAGTAATCCAATTTACCCTGTTCGTTGACTTCATGTTCACTTTTTTGAATACGAGGCAACAGCAAAGTGCTAAAGGAGGTAAGCAAAGAAGCCGCCATTCCAAGATAAAGCACAAACTGCATCGAACTCCCTTCATAGATAAACAACCACCCGAAAATGATCACTGAAGGCACCATCCACCCAATCGACCCCCAGGCTCTCAGAAAACCAAACTGCTCCTGAGGATCTTTCAGGTAATGAAAACTCAGCGCGTTGATCAAGGTGAAGGTTGGATGGTAAAAGGAATAAAAAAGAACGAAACTTAAAAGCAATCCACCAAAGGTAGTTTGAAACTGCATGAAGAACAGAGACAAACAAGCCATGATGTTCAGAAAGGTAAATACCCTCTGGATCGGAACATACCGATCAGAGATCATTCCCCACAAAAACGGAAACACGAGGAACGTGGAAGATGCAATTGAAAAAATGGTACCAATGGATGCAAAACTTAAGCCTTTTTCCTGCAACCAGATTGACATGAAAGGCAACACCGAGCCGCCCACACAAAACTGAATGAGCATGACGATGAAGAGTGACGAAGGCACGTCCTTCCAGGGCGGAGCCTTCATAGGGTTTGGATTGGAGCATCAGGAATCGCATCAAGGAACCGTTGCCCATAGCGTTTGAGTAAAACCCGGTTATCCAGAACAGCGACAATGCCTTGATCGGTCTGGGTACGAATCAAACGTCCCACTCCTTGCCGGAATTTCAGGATAGCCTCAGGCAAGGAATACTCAAAGAACGCATCCCCTCCCCTGGCAGTGATCCGTTCCACTCGGGCTTCGGTCAATGGATGATCTGGGACGGCAAACGGAAGCCGCGTAATAATGACGTTACGCAAGGCATCTCCAGGAACATCCACCCCCTGCCAAAAACTGTCAGCACCAAAAAGCACGGAAGATGTGTCCTCTTTGAATCGCTCAAGCATGGTTGATCTTGGCAGACCAGTGCCTTGAACGTACAACGTCATATCCTTGGACTCGAAATAGGGCAGCATTTCTTCCGCAACATTTCTCATAAGCTTGAGATTCGTAAACAGAACGAAAGCACTCCCTTTTGTCATCGTGGTAAAGTGCTCGATCCAATGACATAGATCTTTCTGGTAATCAGTATGCCTGGGATCCACCATTTTGGAAACGACATACACTTTCATTTGACGATTAAAATCGTAAGGTGACCCCAATTGCAGGGTTTGGGCATCGTAACCCCCGATGCGAGCTACGAAGTAATCCATGCCTCGCATCTTACTCATCCTTTTGTTTTTTCGAGAATGGGATAGTGATTCCTGATTGTTGGATTCCTTACCGGCCATGGACAAGGTGGCACTCGTCATGATAATCGAAGTACCACTGTCAAATAGTCGATGCCGTATAAATTCTGAAACGTCAACGGGAGCAGCATTGAGTGACAAATTCTTGCCCGTCCTTCCACCCCGTTCCACCCAGTAGACGTAAGGGTCATATTCCTGGCTGAGGAACATCGCGATGGTCTCTTTCAATTCCGCTATTCTGCGATTGCAATCCTGTAATTCCTGACCTACCTCACGGTCATCTGATTGCTTAATCAACTCGTTCAGCGACACTCTCAATCGCTGCAGCGGCAAAGTCAGGCAATCTTCTACAAGGTCCGGATTGCGAATGCGTAATTCCTTCCAGAACCGTGATGTTTTCCAGGAACTTTTCTCCTCTTTTTCTGTTTGAGATCGCTCAAGGATTTCGTTGCAGGCATCTTCAACTTCAGAAAAAAAAGTCTCAGCCGTTTGATGTACATCACCGACTTGCTGAACCACTTTCCCCTTCTGTAAGACCGTAAGCAATCCCTTCTTGGTGGAAGGGTTCCAAAGTTTATTCAGCGCAAAATGGATCTGGCCACTGGAAATACCCAGTCCAATATGTCGCGATGCCACTTGTTCTACAGTGTGCGCTTCATCGAATATGACGAAATCATTCCTGAACAGGACGCCCCCTTCGGCGGGTTCTTCAACCGTGTTTAACAAAGTGAAGAACAATGTATGATTCAGCACAACAACATCTGCAGACATGATGCGTTGCCTTGCTTTTTGAAAGAAACAAGCATGATTTGTCTGCGCAAAATCCGATTTTGAACCACACATCTTGGGTGAACAAAGTCCTCTTTCTGAGCAGACTTGAGCCCAGACCTTGGGATTGGGTTCCTCATCAAAATCAGACAAACTCCCGTCGACTGTTTCTTTGGACCATTCCATGATACGCTGAAGCTCGGCACTTTCCGGAGTCGTAAAAAGTCCATCGGCCATTTGCATGGCCTTGTGAAGTCGTTTAGTGCAAAGATAATTATGCCTCCCCTTCAGCATGGTGAAGTTGAATGAGACTGGTAGAATTTCCTGCAACATCGGAAGGTCTTTCTCAACCAGTTGCTCCTGGAGGTTAATCGTATGAGTACTGATGATAGCCCGTTTACCCTCTGAGACAGCGTAAAGGATGGCAGGGATCAGATAGCCTAGGCTTTTACCAACGCCGGTGCCCGCCTCTACGATGAGGTGCTCCTGATCGTTCAATGCTTCCGCCACCGCATGAGCCATTTGCTGTTGCTGGGGCCGGTATTCAAAATTGCTAGCCTTGGACAACAGGCCGCTTTCAGAAAAGATGGCCGACACATGGTCAGCCAATTCAAGGCCGCCGGAACCACTAGGCTCCCCTTCAGAAACCCTGATCATATCTCAAGTCGCTTATCCACCATTAGTAATTCCGTGGATGCCATATCGCGACATCTTGTTGCGCACAGTTTTTAACAATCATCTTATCGGGAAGAATGCCCCTCCAGGATACATTCGGATATACAATACCTTGGCGCCCTATGAGACTACCAGGGTTCAGCACGGCATTACACCCTATCTCACCGTAATCGCCGATGATGGCTCCCAGTTTCCTTAAACCAGTATCGATGGGCATCCCATGCTGGTCAATCTCATCAATGTAAATGGAATCCCGCGTCAGCTTGAAGTTGGAGATTTTGACCCCTGCGCCCAGGTGGGCATGAAATCCAAGAATGGAATCACCCACATAATTGAAATGAGGGGCAAGAGCGTAGTTGAACAGGAGGCTGTGTTTGACCTCGGTGGCATTCCCAACCACACAGTGATCACCAATGATAACGTGCTCTCTAATGTAAGCATTGCTTCGGATCTGGCAATGCTTACCGATGATGGCAGGCCCTTTGATGACCGCGCCCGCCTCCACCACCGTGCCTTCACCAATTGAAACATTTTCACCGATAAAGGCAGGCTCGCCTATTGTCGTATGATGCTGATCTGCACCTACGTTTGCGTCGATATAACTTTTCAAGCATTTCAAAGCTTCCCACACACGGGACTTTCCTTCAAAAAGAACGGCGTGATCGGTCTCCTGCAGATTCAAATAATGATCTGGAGTCAGCATGGCATTATTTTAACTGACAAGATGGCATTGAAAAGTGAAATCAGAAAATATCAGGTTAATTGTGAATCAATCCCTAAGTTGACTTATTATCTTAAATGAGAAAAAAGCAAAAAGATGGCTTGCCTGAAACAAGTGATTCAAAATAGGTTTTTATTTGATGTTTACCGTTCTTCCTGTTGTGTTTACATTATTTTATCATACTTAACCGACGGCACATTTGTTTTCTCGCAGCACATTGGCAGTGTAATTGCTAATTGATGAGAGAATATTACTTTTGAAACAGGCTTAGAGGAAAGATACCATTGACCTCCTATTTAAAAATTATGAAACCATTCGGCTTGCGAGTGCTGATAGATTTACGTTATCTGAAAGTATTGCTTTTGCTTCCAGCGATGATTTCATGGCATCAGGCACAATCGCAATCATCAACATTTGTTTTGCCTGCTCCACAAGAACTGCAGGTTGTTACAGGCGATGGCAACATCCTGTTGAAATGGAAACCTCCCGTAATCCAAACTGGCCTCACGGGGTATCTTGTCAAGCGCTTCAATGGACCAGTTCTGGAAAACACTTGGAGCATTGGTCTGGATGATCCCCGTGAAATCAGAGATATCGATCTCATCAACGGGACTTTGTATCATTATGCCATTAGGGCTCGGGCTTTACTTCACGAAGGACTTGAGTCAACGATTCAGGCAACACCTCAAGCCACAGTTTCTTCCCTGGTTGCTCCTGTCCATTTGACTGCGATAATTCAAAATGGCGGCGTCAGCCTGTCCTGGACCTATCCGGATGCAATCAAGTTAGATGGATTTGAATTGAATAGAAAATTAGGTGAAGCTGGAGAAAGCATCATCATGCTTCCTCCCGATGCAAAAGGCTATTTTGACAACCAGATTAAAGTAGGACAAACGGCAACTTACCATCTCAGTGCTATTACACCAAACCAGAAAGGACCCTCTGCCTCATTCGAAATCATTGTCCCTCATTTGCAGCTAGATCCAGCTAAAATGCCCAGGATTGTCAGACAAAGCCATTTCATCGAAGGAGTCGCCGGTGCCAATGTACAACTTTTCGCTGAAGTGGAGGGAAGCAATCCTCTTCATTACACCTGGTATTACAATGGACGAAAAATGCCCGGAGTTACTGAGCAGGGAATTCAGATAGTTAATTTATCACCGGAACACGTGGGAACCTATCTCGTTGAGGTGAGCAATCCTTTTGGGAGCATATTTTCCGATCCCATGAAAGTGGAAATAAACCCTGCCAACCTGGGAGGTGTCGATATCGAATGGAATGCGCGTTTTGAGAGTAATGTTGGTTTTGAAAGCAAATCCGTTGGGGCCTATCACGAAGGTAATAGCGGTGCCATTGTCGCAGGCCAATTCACTCCGGATGGCAGCAATAACAGTGATCTGATGGCAGTGTCGTATGATGACGAAGGAAATCAACTTTGGTCTACGAGAGCTTCCTTCAGTAAAACAAGTCAGGAGTTTGTGCATAAATCTATTCAGGACCATCAGGGAAATGTGATCATCGGTGCAACTTCACGCGTGAACCCGGCTGAACTTGTCGATGATATCACTCCTGATCTTCCAAGAGATCCGGTTGATTTGCCATTCCTCGCCTCGATTGGCAGAGATGGCATCATAAACTGGACATCCACGCCCTCCACTACATTCGACAGAAGCCGTTTTATTGTAGACATGCTGAACGATGGCAGCGGGACCATCTACTTACTTGGGAATGTGGAAGACAATAATTACAAAGGGATGGTTATTCAACCATTGTCTGCAGTAACCGGGGAGTCACTCGATCTGATTTTGACAAACGATACCACACAATTTACCGCTGAGGCTTTTAATATCTCCAAGGATAAAAGCATTTATGTCGTTGGACAATCCAATGAGGCCAGAGACATTGCATCTGGACTTCAAATGAGATGCTACGACGTCAATGGAAAACTCAACTGGAAAACTGATTTGGGAACAATAGGCGTCCATGACTTCTCCCCTTTTTCCGTTCATTTGAGTGAAAAAAACAGTGTCTACGTAGTAGGTTCTTCCTACAAAAGCGATCCGGCTGGAGACATTCATGTCGTATGCTTCGATACTCAAGGTAAGGGTAAATGGCAAAACACACTCGGACTGCCTGATGGAATCAAGGATGTCCCCGTGAAGGCTGCTGTTGATCAGGAGGGATCCATTATCATTGCAGGCGACACTACGCCTCAGATGGCGAGCACCCGCATTATTCTTGGTAAATTTTCAAATACCGGGAAAGCCGATTGGTCTACATTAATACCTTCATCGATACCCGGAATGAACGATCATATCAAGGACATGGACGTCGACAGAACAGGGAGCATCTACCTGGCAGCTGTTCGACATGATCATGGCACGGGACAAGATTTTGCCAGTCTACGATTCAATACAGATGGACTTCTCATCTGGGAAGCCAGCTTCAAGCAACAGGGTCTTGTGGTTGAAGAGTCCACTTGCATCGATGCGGACGACCAGGGAAATGTAATCCTCAGCGGAGTGACTTACCTCAACACCAAACAGCAGGTTGTATCCATACGGCAAACATCTACTGCCCCCCTCGAAAACCTTTTACCTGAAATCAAATTTAATGACAAACCCTTCCAAAACCCAGTTTACGCTCCCGGTCGATGGACGGTTGAAGTGGAAGCTGAGGATCCGGATGGCGAGGTGATCAAAGTGGAGCTTCTCGACGGAGCGAAAGTTCGAGGAGTCGATACGGAAGCTCCCTACACTTTTGAATTTGCATCAGACATGCCAACTACAGCGCGCGTGTTTGCGCGCGCTTATGACAACCTTGGAGGAGTTGCAATCTCGGAAGAATTAACAATATTTATAGCTGAGAAACCAGATGGAGGCCCCTCAGGAACCCTTTCACTTGAGGATTCATTTCTGCCGGAAGGATCTGATTTGACGTTGGATTTCGGGATCACTGGCGCGGAACCAATCCGTTATCAATGGTTTTTAAATGGCGAAAGATTAAAAAGAGCAAATCAGCCAACCTTACCGATACTACCAAATGTTACCCGGGCTAATTCTGGTAGCTACGTTTTACGAGCACAAAACAATGAAGGTAAGATTTTATCCGAACCAGTGGTCGTTTCACTAGATTGGCAGGTTGTGGAAGGTGCTGACGATTTCGAAGAGGCCACTGCAATAAGAGGAAACACAGGGTTCATCAGGGCATCTAATACGGGAGCTACCACGGAGAACGGTGAACCCAGACATAGTAAAAAAAGGAGTAGTCATAGTATTTGGTATCGCTGGCGACCAGACACATCAGGCTTGACTACCTTATCCCTGCAAGGTTCCAGCTTCGATACCCTTCTGGGTGTTTATGCAGGACCTTCATTAACACAACTCAGCGAAATTGAATCGGATGATGACCGTGGGGGATTTTCAACCAGCAGACTTGAGTTCAATGCAGTCGCGGGTGTGGATTACATGATAGCTATTGCAGGATTCAACGAAGCCAATGGTAACATACTTTTCAGTTGGCAGCTGGATCCCAATCAAGCCATCAGTCTACCAAAAATCAGCATCTCGCCTGATAAGAATACTGTCAATATCGGTCAACCCTATCAGCTGCAAACTTCAATTTCAGGAGATTTACAAGGAACAATACTCCAGTGGTTTCGTAACGGCAAAGCCATACCGGATGCAAATGGAACTACTTTTGATATCGCTTCGGCAAAACCAGAAGATGCCGGGGTCTATTGGGTAAGCATCAATGCAGGCAACGTCAATGCACGCACAAAACCAGCGCATTTAACCGTCAATATTCCCAGAAGAGGAAAGATCACACGTGAACTTGTTCTTGAGGAAAAGTTCGCAGATCTGTTTTTCTTTGTGCAGGATTTCAACCCAGTTCCCCAGTTCCAGCCTCAAGCCTTTGCCTCGCCTTTCCAGGCAAAGGCAGCTTCCCTAGCCACAGGTTTTACTGGAGCACAAATTTTTAACACATTTGGTGCAACCAAGGAAGCCGGCGAGCCTGATCACTGTGGCGTTCCCGGAGGTGCATCCCAATGGTTCGCCTATCAGGCACCGACCAATGGTGAATTAAGCATTTCAACTGACGGGAGTGACTTTGACACCGTGTTGGCTGTTTATACTTCCACTGGAAGTAGCTTTGACGATCTTACTGAAGTCTCCTGTGATAATGACAGTGGTAGCGACGGACAGGATAGCACGGTGCAATTCAATGCAACTGAAGGCACTATTTATTACATAGCCGTTGACGGTGTCGAAGCCGCTACAGGCACTGTCAACCTCGCTTATGAATTGGAGGTTGGGCTTACTGTTCAAGCGGTGACCATTGCCGACTTAGGCATGCAATTTGAAATAACAACGGTTCCAAACATTACCTTTGTGATTGAGGGCACTGAGGATTTTAATAATTGGGTAAACCTCATCTCAACAAGTTCAGTCGACGGTAATTTTGTTTACATTGATAATGAGGCACTTACTGGCAAACAAAGATTCTATCGAGTCTATGTAACAGAGTAGAGATGAGCATGTCAGCCATTACCATTAGTGACAAATGGCAATAACAAGCATGATTCCGGTGATCCATCCCGGAACAGCCCACACCTTCAAAACACTTAATGAAGCAGGAAACCACCTCTAAACTTGCACTTTCCCAATTCATTGTATGGCCATTGTCGGGAAAACGCAGAGATTGATTTAAGGCCGTAATCACGGATACGAACCGACGACTTTTTTCATGATTTCCATTTCAGCAGTGCCACCCCCAAAAGCAACACAAGGATGCAAATGAGTTTGGGACCGAAGTTCTTTTCCCTGAAGGCGAGCACTCCGCCAATGAAGGTGATTAAAACAGCGCAGCGTCTGAGTGGTGAAATGACTGATATCAATGAACCAGACTGGCTGACAGCATGGAAATAGAAAAAATCCGCCACAAGCAAAAATATGCCAATCATAGGGATACACCACCTCCATTCAAATTGAGTCTGCCCAAAGCGTTTCAGTTTCCAAAACAGCAAGAGAGGAGACATGACCACGACGAGGTATATGGAAAACCAACATTGAACCGATGGTACATTCATACTTCTGTTCTGAAATAAATACTTGTCATAAATCGCACTCAAGGCGCCAAGCCATGTTGCTATCAACATGAATCCCACCCAGCGATTTCGTTCAAAATGAATACCCTCCATTCGCCCCACAATGGAGAGAGCATAAAATCCTGTCATGATTACTCCTGCACCCAGCCATTGTATCAATGCCGGCCGTTCCCCCATCAATCCGACAGCGATCAATATGGTCCAGAATGGCGAAGTTGCACGAATGGGCGCAGATACTGAGACAGGAAGATGCTTGACCGCAAAGTAATTGAATATCCAGGAGCAGGATACAAGTAAGGCTTTACTCAAGATCAGCCCATGTTCGCTCCAAGACATGGGCTGAACCTTAAAGGTTAGCCAGGGATAAGATTCAGGCGCCCATTTTGACCAGCATAAGAGCGGAAGCCAGATTGCAGCACCCGCCAACACGCTGATGTATAATACCGCAGGAACAGCATTGTCACGGACGCCGGCTTTTTTAAACAAATCGTAAAAACCCAGAAACAATGCCGACAACAGTGAGAGAGCGACCCAGGTCATAGACCTCGTTCTGAAAAGTTTGAATCAGTTTCCAAGATATCAATATGGATGGATTGAAGTCGCAAGCAGGTATGAATGATCTTTTGTATTGGAATATTTAATTTATCGAAAAACACCTGTCACGAGAAACTACGCAATCCGCTGGTAAGCTCATTGGCCAGTCAAGGGCAAGGAGCATGACTGGCCATTGCATGTATCCATAATTATTCTACTGCGGCATTGCCGCTCACTTTCTTGGGCGCCTCAGGGAGCGAATTAGCTGGTCGCTTGGATACTGTTTGCGCACGGGAGCATTCCAAGTATTTTCGTCCGTATCGCCATACATTTTTTTGGTTTTCCAAAAGCGGGCTTTCATCTCTTCGAGTTTCGAGGAATAAGCCGAATCCTGGGCAAGGTTTCTCATTTCTTGAGGATCTGCCATGAGATCAAATAACTCCCAACGACTTGCCATTTCAACGGGTGTGCGTGGATGATCAAAATGCAGCAATTTGTATTGCTCACTACGAATAGCGCTATGCTTGGGCACTCCATGCCCCCCGTCAATGTAGCGGTAATACAAAGTGTCTCGCCAGCTTTCAGGCGTTTTACCCTTGCTCATCAGAATAGGAAGAAAGCTGATGCCATGAACCTCCCAGTCTGGCTTCAATCCTGCAACATCAAGAAAGGTAGGTGCATAATCGATATTCTGCACCATGGCCTTGGCTCGCGAACCTGCTTTGATTTTACCAGGCCAGCGAATGATCAACGGCATTTTCATGGATTCTTCATAGGCCCAACGTTTGTCAAACCAACCATGCTCCCCAAGATAAAATCCTTGATCGGCGCAGTAAACGACCATGGTGTTTTCTGCCAGCCCCATTTCATCCAGTCGATCCAACACGCGCCCAACATTGCGGTCCACACCCGCAACGCAACGAAGATAGTTACGCATGTAACGCTGGTATTTCCAGCGCACAAGTTCCTTGCCCTCGGGAGGATTCGCCAGGAATGCTTTATTTTCTTCTTCAAAGGCTTCGATATAGGCTTTGCGCTGGTCCGGAGTAAAGCGAGAAACCACATTCAGGTCTCTTTCGGTTTCAAAAAGCATCAAGTCACTGGCCATGCGCATGTGCCCGTCAATCCCCATTTTGTGATTCGCCGCCGAGACACGCGTATCGTAATCGTCAAACAGGCTGGGTGGTTCTGGAAAGGTGATATCACGATAAATTTGGAGTTCCCTGAGACTGGGTTTCCAGTTCCGGTGGGGCGCCTTATGCTGAATCATGAGTGCGAAGGGCTTGGAATCATCGCGTTCTTTCAACCAATCCAGCGCTAAATCGGTAATTACATCGGTCGAATGCCCTTTGATTTCACGACTTCCCTCGGCGTTATACATATGAGGGTTGTAGTAACTCCCCTGCCCGCTTAACACATCCCACGCATCAAACCCGACCGGTCTTGTTTTCATATGCCATTTGCCAAAAATAGCTGTAGTGTAGCCATTTTGCTTCAATGCTTTGGGCCAGGTAGGTCGTCCCGGGTCCAAGGCACCGCTAAGATTCACAATCCCGTTCTTGTGACTGTGCAAGCCGGTCATAACCGTTCCACGAGAGGGCGTACAGATGCTGTTTCCGCAGAAACTGTTCTCAAAAAGCATCCCCTCACTGGCAATACGATCAATGTTGGGCGTAGGAGGAAGATCAATCCCGTAGCGATATGATGAAATCGCTTGAGTGGTCAGATCATCGCTGAAAAAGAAGAGTATATTAGGCCGATCTTTTGACGAACCGGCCCCCAGCGTCTGTAAACTGCTGAACAATCCCCAGGCAACCAAGATACAGCTTGCTGCAGTAGTTAAGAATTTCATGGCAAGGTTCAACTTAACGAAACCATGCGTTTAATGAAAGAAAAAGCGAATCCACTCCATTTTAGCTAAAGCCATTTCTGCAATTCTCCACTGCTAGTTTCGAACAAACATGCTACGAATTAATACCACAAGCCTGAACAATCGCATGAATCTAAGAATCGTCGTTCCATTCCTATTCAACAGCAAATTGTAACTTTGTTGCCAGATTCACTGTCAATGATTATAAATAGTCTAAAGCAATGCAAACTACAGCAACTCAATCTGATTATGAACAAACTAAGGTAGCCGGGATTTTATATGTCTTGTGGGCTTCTTTGTGTTTCAACCTTCTTTCATATCAAGCAACGGCCGGGAACCTCAAAGCGGAGGATCTCTTCAGGCAGGATCATTTACTCGATGTTCAAATCAAGATGGCTCCTGAAGATTTTCAAAAACTTCGAAGCCAGAGCGATCGCAGCAATTCGGGAATGGCATTCCTGTTTGGAGGAGAGATACCAACCGAGCGCTTCAGTCAGTTTAAAGCGGATATAAGCGTCGATGGAACAGAGATCACAGAAGTTGGCATTCGAACCAAAGGATTTATCGGTTCGCTGAATCCAGATCGCCCTTCTTTGAAGATTAAATTCGATGAATATTTGGAACAATCGCCCGTGCAAGGCCTGGATCGAATAACACTGAACAACAACGTTCAAGATGAGTCCTTGGCCAGTCAATATCTGACTTACAAGTTATTCAACAAAGCAGGCATCCCGGCTCCGCGCGTCAGTTTCGCCAAGGTAACTGTGAATGACGAATACCTGGGTGTGTATTCGCATGTGGAATCGGTTCGGAGTCCATTTCTTAAGCATCACTTCGGAGATGATTCAGGTGAGTTCTATGAAGGAACGATTGCCGATTTTTATCCGAAGGCTGTAGATCGGATAGAAGCCAAAAACAAGCGAACAAGAAAAGACAGATCCAAGGCCAATAAGTTGGCACAGTTGCTTGAAAATCAAGAGACTTTCAACCTCAGTGAGGCTGAAAAAATTGTCAACATAGATCAATTCATTCGATTCTGGGCTATGGAAAACTTGATTGCCTTCTGGGATGGTTACTCCAACAACCAGAACAATTACTTTGCTTACACCAACCCCGGGGACAAAAACCGTTTTCACTTCATGCCATGGGGCGCGGATGGTGCATTTGTGGATATTTCAGGACCTTTTGGCAGGATGAGAGGGGGAGAGGGGCCCAAAGCAATTTATTCACAAGGTATGTTGAATAATCGCCTTTACCAATCGAAGGGTATTCCAGCACGCTACAAGGCCGTGATGGAGGATCTTCTGGAAAATGTTTGGAATGAATCTGAAATCATGGAAGACATCGCCCGCATTCAAAAACTCACCCGTGACCACCTTCACGAGAGACAGGATAGATTGGAAGACGGCACCGAAAAAGTCACAGCGTTAGTCCAGGCGCGACGATCTGATATTGAAGATGAGCTGAAAGATTGGCCAATTGAAATAGGAGAAGCACGCATTCCTCTCCATACCGTGCAAGTAGGCAAACTGAAAGGCTCCTTTTCAACCGACTGGAAAAGTGAACGCATGGACAGTGTACTGGGTCAGGGGGAAACCAGCATCCAGTTGGTGTTGGAAGGTGAGACAATCACGATGAAGAATACCGGTGTTCTGGCACAACCCGAAGAACAAAGGAATTTTGGTCGCAGGCGCTGGGGCGGCTCAAGCGGTCAACCCAGGGAACCCCGACCCACACTCACATTCCAGGGAATTCGGGAAAGCGACGGTTACCTCATGAACATCACTTTTGTCGTTGCAAATGAAGACTTCACAAGAAGCAATGACGAAGGAACACCATTTCAAGGCATGCTCATGGCGATAGATCCAGAAAATGAGAACGGTCGTTTTGGGAGATTTGGAATGATGCCAAAATCATTGAGTGGGAAACTTACCCTCAAAGAAGCATCTCGCAAGCAGGATGCGCCTGTCATTGGTGAATTCAATGTAATCATCAACGAATCACGAGGTGGCATGTTTGGCGGAAACCGCAATCGTGAAGGCAGAGGCCCTGGTCGAGGGCGGCCGCCAGGAAGATAATTGACCTTGTATCGGGTGTTGACCAATAAAAGAGCAACCTTTGCTCATAGTTATTTCAAAGAGAACCGAAAGGTTGTTGAATTCCATGAAGATTCGTTCGAATCGACAGCATAGGCTTTTACATTCCATTTCTACTGATTCAAAATACCCTGTGATTTCCGTGGCTGAAAGATGTTGTAATCGGCTAAGCAATCTCCCAAGACATTGACTTTAAACCAAAGCTTGATCTAGTTTTCCCAACTTAAGTGGGATATGGTGTCGGAGCCGTTCTCAAAACGATAGTTGATTGCAATTTTATGTCAGAAAAAAAGGGTATAGAGGTCGAAAAATCTTTGCGGGAGTTATACGCTAAGGGAAAATTGGCATATGAACGCAATAATCTGGATTATGCGGTCACCCTTTTCCAATCCGTTCTAAAAAAAGAGCCGGGTTTTTATGATTGCCGCGAAGCCTTGAGAGCCACGCAGTTCAAGAAGCATACGGGTGGAACAAGTTTTTTTCGAAAAGTTTTGGGGTCCGCAGGAAGCTCCCCCCAATTGGCGAAAGCCCAGATAGCGCTTCGCAGCCAACCTGCGGAGGCGCTGAATTTTGCAGAATCCGTATTGAATGGTGATCCCAACAGCGTTGCTGCTCACAAGCTATTGGCGAGTGCTGCCATGAAATTGGAAATGTTTCAGACTGCCGTACTCTCTCTTGAAATAGCCTACAAGAATGCACCCAAAGACAAGGAAATAGGGGTAAAATTTGGCGAATCTCTCATTGCGGCCAAACAAACTGCAAAGGCCGAAAAAATCCTTAAAGAGCTTGCTGCCGAGCACCCTCAGGATCAGGAACTCCGTCAGGCCTATAAGGATGCATCCGCTAAACACACCATGAGCGAAGGGCGCTATGATACGGCGGAATCTGGTGAGGGATCTTACAGAGACAGCCTCAAGAACAAAGATGAAGCCGTTCGCCTGGAACAGGAGCAACGTCAGGTTAAAACCGATGATGTCGCCGAGCTATTGATCCAGGATCAATTATCGCAACTAGAGGAAAATCCAGATCATATAAAAGTTTTGCAGAAGCTAGCTGAACTTTACACACAGAAAAACGATTTGGAAAAAGCCGAAGTTTTTTACAAGCGTTTGCTGAACTGCACCGAAGGCACCCCGGATGCGACTATCCAAAGAGCAATGGATGACTTGAAACTCCGAGCCATTGACCAGCAGATCAATGCATTGGACCCAGATGATGCAGATTATGACTCCTGCAAGGAATCACTTCATTCACAGCAGCACTCCATTGCCTTTGAAAACTGTCGTAACCGCTGTGACAGGTATCCAAACGATCTGGTTATCAAGTTTGAGTTGGGGGTCATGCACTACGAACGAGCTGAGTATAAGGACGCGATCAAACTTTTTCAGAAATCGCAGGCAAACCCACATATCCGAATCAGGGCCTTGCATTATCTTGGGCGCTGCTTTCTGCAGCGCGGCATCTTTGATCTCGCTATTCGCCCCATTCAAAACGCCATTAATGAAAAAGAAGTATTCGATGAGCAACGTAAGGATTTAGCTTACGATCTTGCGCTTATTCTTGAAAAAATGAACAAGCCCGAGGAAGCAATCGAACAGTTCAAGCAGATCTACGAAGTAGACATCGATTACAAGGATGTCAGTCAGAAGGTAGACGACTATTATGCGAATCTGTAAATTTTTGGGATAGATCTTTTTCCGGGCCCAGTTGCACTCTGCTTGTGGCTGACACAAACACATTTTTGCCATTCTGAAATATATCGATGAGTGATCGAGGCGGATCCCCTACAATTTCAATATCTTGATCAGGCGAGAAAAGCATTTCAATTTAATTGCATTCCGCCAAGACCGGGCTATCTTCCACCCATCATCATGGGGACGTTCAATCTACATCGAATACACCTGACATCCGTGCTGCTTTTTTGGGCAGCGATGATTCCAATACTCTCGATCTCATTCACCCCTACCCTTCAGGCAGATGCTTACGATGACGCGATCAACGAATCGCTGAAAGGCGAATATGCCGACAGTCTTGAGGTTTGTGAAGAGCAGTTGGAGGACAAGCAGGGATTCAACGAAAAGTGGTATCTGCTGGGTATCAAAAATTGCATGCGTCTTGGGCGTTACGAACGTGCTTTCGAAATCCTGGAAGAGGGGCTGGAAGATCGAAGGGTCAGCGGCATCAAACTGTATCCGGTTGGGCATGAAGTAGCACTTTTCAACAACAAACCAGACCTTGCTCAAGAGTATCTGGACAAAAGCGCCCCTTACATCAACAGTGTCAAATGGTCCAATGTAAGCGCTGAAAATCGAGTCTATCTGGGGCAAGCCGCATTGAAACTGGCAGTGGATCCGCGAGTCGTTCTGGAACTTTTCTACGATGTGGGCATGAAAGCAACCCCTCCCTTGCGGGAATCATTCATTGCAGCTGCTGAGCTTGCTCTCACTAAAGAGGACTTCGCTGTCGCCGAGTCAACTGTCAAACAGGGATTGCAACATTATCCAGAGGACGCAGATTTATTGTTTCAATGGGCTCGGGCCCTAGGTGGATCAGGAAATGATCAAATGGGTGACTTCCTGACTCAAACTCTGGAAGCCAATCCAAATCACACTGGTGCCCTGCTGATGTTTATCGATAATTCCATCGACGCTGAGAACTATGATCAGGCCCGTGAGTTGCTTGATCAAGTCAAAGAGATCAATCCTGATCATCCAAAAGCCTGGGCTTATGATGCTGTGATCGCTCACCTCCACAGCGATAAAGCAAGGGAACAGGAATCAAGAGAAAAAGCATTGACCTTCTGGCCGCAAAACCCCGAGGTAGATCATTTGATCGGCAAGAAACTCTCGCAGAAATACCGTTTTACAGAGGGCTCAGAATACCAACAGACTTCGCTTAGTTTACAGGAGGATTACGCTCCGACTCGGCTGCAACTGGCGCAGGACTTTCTTCGGCTGGGTGACGAAGCGCAAGGTTGGGAGCTGGCGAAAGAGATCCATGAAACCGATGGATACAATGTCACTGCCTACAATCTCATCCAGCTGCGTTCTGTGATCGATGGATTTGCCACGCTCAGGAACAACGATTTCATTCTCCGGATGGATACCAAAGAGGCAGATATCTTTGGCGAGCAGGCCATGGAACTGTTGATGGAAGCCAAGCAAGTGATTTGTGAGAAATACGGGATCGCATTAGACCACCCCGTCACTGTAGAAATTTTCCCAAACCAGAGCGACTTTGGTGTTCGTACGTTTGGCATGCCTCACAATCCTGGCTTTCTGGGTGTCTGTTTTGGTGATGTCATTACCGCCAACAGCCCTTCATCCGCGATCGGAAAGGACTCCAACTGGAAGGCTGTTCTCTGGCATGAGTTCTGCCATGTAGTGACCCTGAACTTGACAAAGAATAAAATGCCACGGTGGCTAAGTGAGGGGATTTCGGTATATGAAGAAATCGAGAAAAACCCTTCATGGGGACAACACATGTCTCCGGCTTACCGCCAGAGAATATTACGTAATGAGATGACCTCCATCGGTGAATTGAGCGGTGCCTTCTTGAATGCCGAATCAGGTGAGGACATGCAATTCGCTTACTACCAGTCGTCTCTAGTAGTGGCTTACATCGTCGAAAAATACGGACAATCCTCATTACGCAATATTCTGGTCGACCTTGCAACCGGGATTCCTATCAACCAAGCCATTGAAACCCACACTGCCAATGTCGGTAACCTTGACAAGGCATTTATTGACTGGGCTCAGGCACTTGCTTCGGAACTCGGAAAGTCACTGAATTGGGATGAACCTGATCCCAGTCTGATAGGACCGAGCGATGTCACCGAGTTTCTCTCAACAAACCCGGACAATTACTATCTCCTGATCGCTTCGGCTCGCCAGCATGTCAATCAGGAAAACTGGGAACAAGCTTCTGTGTTGCTTGACCGATTGATCGAAACTTATCCAGAACAGAGAGGAGCCGGGGGGGCACTGTATCTGGCAGCCGTCGTAGCAAAGCAAGAGAAAGATACAGAGAAAGAAATGCGGTTGCTTGAAAAACTAGCATCCATCGATGGCGATATCACAGACGCCTACCTCCGTCTCATGCAACTGGCGCTGGAAAATGAGGACTGGAAAGCATTGAGAATAAATGCCGAGAGATACATGGCAGTCAATCCCCTTGTCGCGCGTCCTTACGAAGCATTAGCGGTTGCATGCCTGGCGCTCGGAGACACAGAAAGAGCCATCAAAGCGCGCCAAACGGTGCTTAAGCTAAACCCAATTGACCCGGCACTCGCTCATTATCAACTGGCGAGACTACTCCATGATAAAGGAAGTCCAGACGCGAAACGTCACCTCCTTCAAGCGCTCGAAGAAGCCCCTAGATACAGAGAAGCACAAAATTTATTATTGAGTCTGGTCAAGGATCCATCCAGTTCCGTGGTTCCTGACACAACAAAAGCCTCGAATGATTCCAACGAAAAGCCAGTAGAGCTACCTGAACGACCATAGGATATGCCTCATGACCTTTTCATCCACACTTTCTGTATGAGCCGTTTACGCTTACTGCAGTCACCTTTGAGCAGACGGTGGCTGACCACCTTATTGGCTCTCACCTTGATTGCTTCATCACATGACCTGAATGCTCAATACGGTCGACAATTTGGCAAACCCGAAGGTGAACGAGCTGGAGTGCCAGAATGGAATTTACAAGCCGCATTTCGCCCAGATGTTTTTACATTCGTCAGAATTTTTTACGGTTCCTATTCAGACAGCTACGGAAGATGGGGAAAGAAATGCATGATTGATCACCCTGAAAGTGACCTCAATTTTTCTTATCGCCTCGAAGAATTAACTTCTCTCAAGGTTGACCCAGACGGGAAAGTCGTTTCTCTGACGGATCCAGATTTATTCAACTACCCTTTTGTTTATTTGATTGAACCCGGGGAAATGGTCCTTCAAAAAGAAGAGCAGAATGCTTTGAGAAAGTATCTGCTGGGGGGAGGTTTCATGATGATCGATGATTTCTGGGGGCCAAACGAGTATGAGAATCTGAGACTTGAGCTGAGCAGGGTGTTTCCTGATCGTGAGCCGAAAGACATACCAATCGAGCACCCCATTTTCAATTTCGTATTTCCATTGGAAGAAAAACCACAGATCCCAAATGTGGGGCGTGGCACCGAAAGTCAGTTTGACGGCATCACATTCGAACGATGGGATGCCCAGACGCCCTTTTACAAGGGGATGTGGGATGACAAAGAGCGGCTCATGATGGTAATCTGTCATAATACCGACCTGGGAGACGGCTGGGAGTGGGAAGGCGCCAATCAATATTATTTTAAAGAGTTTTCGGAAAAAAAGGCATACCCTTTGGGCATCAACATCGTTATGTATGCCCTCACGCATTAAATCAAAACAACGTATTGAACAGAGAGAATCATTGTGGAGGCAGAATCAGCACAGGCAAATCAAGAATGGCCTAACGAAGAGCGCACGGTCGAGCAGTTGGCTCAGAGTCGTGCCCGTATCGAGAGGGAATTAAGTAAAGTCATCGTGGGCCAGAAGGGCCCCATTGAGGAGATCCTCATTGCACTTCTGGCTGGAGGTCACTGCTTGATTACAGGTGCACCTGGATTGGCCAAGACACTGCTTGTCAAATCCGTTGCACAAATCTTTCATCTGAAATTCCAACGTATTCAATTTACTCCTGACCTCATGCCAGCTGATATTACTGGAACGGAGATACTGCAGGAGACAGATGAAGGGCGACACTTGAATTTCGTAAAAGGCCCTATTTTTGCCAATATGGTTCTGGCAGATGAAATCAATCGTACTCCACCAAAAACCCAGGCTGCATTGCTGGAAGCCATGCAAGAGCATCAAATCACCGCTTCTGGTGTGCGTCACCCATTGGAAGAACCTTTTTTCGTCCTGGCCACGCAAAACCCCATTGAAATGGAAGGAACCTATCCCCTTCCCGAAGCGCAGCTCGACCGCTTCATGTTCAACGTTGTGATCGATTACTTACCTGAAGATGAGGAGGTTGAGGTAGTCAAACAGACAACATCGAAAAAGCCTGAGCCCATCGAACCGATCTTCACAGGCGAAGATGTGCTGCGTTTCCATCAAACCGTCCGTGCCGTTCCAGTTGCAGATGAAATGGTGCGATATGCGGTTCGGCTGGCTGCTGCATCCAGACCCAATCAAAAGGAAACACTGGATTTTGTAAATCAATGGATCAGCTGGGGTGCCGGTTTGCGAGCTGCTCAGTTTTTGATCCTTGGAGCCAAGGTGCGAGCTGTCCTGCAGGGTAGATCTCACGTTATCAACGAAGACATACAAAAACTGGCCAACCCTGCCCTGAGACACCGTATTCTGACAAATTACAGAGCAGAGGCAGAAGGTGTCAGCGTCGAGGACATCATCCAGAAACTGATAGATCAGGTAAAACCAATTTAACCTGAAAACGATTGCCAGAGCTTAGTAAGCAACGATCCACATGGCCGAACCGAGCATAGAAACAACCTCCAGAGAGGGATTGACGCAGCACCGTTTCATTGACCCGCGGACTCTGATGTCAATCAAGCATCTTGAGTTGCGAGCCAAGGTCGTGGTCGAAGGTTTCTGGAACGGCCTGCACAGGAGCCCTTATCATGGGTTCTCAGTTGAATTTACCGAATACAGACAGTACACACCGGGTGACGATCCTCGGTATCTCGACTGGAAGCTCTATGCCCGCAGCGATCGTTACTACATTAAAAAATTTGAAGATGAGACCAACCTTCGTTGTTTCCTCCTGATGGATCGAAGCAAGTCGATGGAGTTCGGATCCAAAGGTTTCACCAAACAGGATTACGCCAACACGCTTGCCGCCACATTGGGTTATTTCCTGAGCAAGCAGGGTGATGCCGTGGGTCTCATGTCCTTTGATCAAGTGATTCAGGAATACATGCCTGCGCGTAATCGGCCTGGACATCTGCGTCAACTCATGCAGACGTTGGAAAAACCATGCCAAGGAGAAAGTACGGACATCAAGAAACCGATCAAGCGCATCATGGACCTTATAAAATCCCGCGGTCTGATTGTTCTGATCTCTGATTTCCTGACGCCTCTGGACGAGCTCGAAGACAACCTTGCAACACTCACCGCCTATGGTCATGAGGTTCAGGTCTTCCATGTTCTGGATCCGGCGGAACGCCATTTCACCTTTGAAGAGGCAGTTCAATTTGAAGATCAGGAAACCGGACAATTAATGTACATCGATCCGGCAACAGCCAAAAAGGGCTATCTGGAGCAGATGGAAAACCATCTGAAACATCTCAAAAATGCATGTGACAAGTCGGGCATCGGCTACACATTTCTCACGACGGATCAGCCATTGGAAAAAGGGTTATTTGATTTCCTGAAAGAAAGGATTCACCGAGGAAGGGTGGTTCAAAGGAAAGCACATGCAGGGTAACTACGTATGAGCTTTTTATATCCATTATTCCTGCTGGGAGGGGCGGCTATTGCTGGGCCAATCCTCTTCCACCTGATCAGGCGGGTTACCCGAGATAAAAGGCCTTTCAGTACGTTGATGTTTCTGAAAGCTTCACCGCCAAAACTGACCCGTAAAAGTCGCATTGAACATTGGTTCCTGCTCTTACTGAGGTGTCTCGTTTTCCTATTGCTGGCACTGGCTTTTTCAAGGCCTTATCTATCCAACGAACAAACCATAGAATTGGAATCAGGTGAGCGTGTCAGGCATTGTCTCTTGATCGACAAAAGCGCCAGCATGCGTCGGGATGGGCTTTGGGAGGAATCACTTTCTAAAGCCGAGAATTGGTTAACACAATGGAAGCAAGAGGCCTACGCTTCTGTTTACCTTTTTGACGAAAGTATCCATCAAGTTGTTTCTTTTGAGGACTGGAGTGGGTTAAACCCTGAAATACGAACTTCTGAAATCCTCAATCGCATCAAAGCTCAACCGCCCAGTTGGAAGGCCACGTCCATTGATGATGCGCTTCTGGAATCACTCAACAGAATGGAAGAGGGTGCAAGAGAAGAGGAAAAAGAAAGCAAGCAGCAGGCTTGGGAATTGGTCGTTATTTCCGACCTCCAAGTCGGCAGTCGATACGAGGGCCTGCGCGGACAGGACTGGCCGAAGCATGCCTACGTGGTTTTTGACGGAACTGAGCCCAGAAATTCCAGCAATGCTGGATTGCAGGCACTTCAATCCGACTGGCAAATCGCTGAAGATGAATCACAAATTGCCCCACGTGTCCGAGTCTCTAATGCTCAAGATTCTGATCAGGAACAGTTTGAGATACAATGGAAGACGGAAGACAACAGTCTTGAAACCAAAGAAAGTCTTCCCATGTATGTCACTCCAGGACAAACGAGAATCATGACGGCTCCCAAGTGGCCAGGAGACAAGAGGGTAAATCAGTTGTTACTGACCGGAGATTCCGAGACCTTCGATAACACCATTTGGCTCGCTCCCTTCAAACCAAGAACGAGCCGTATCGTATTACTCGCTCCAAAGAGTCAAAAACAGGATAGTGAACTTGAGTATTATATAGAGCGCGCTTTTCAGTCCATTCCTGAGCATCGCGTAGAATTAATACAATCCGAGACGGATGCATGGGAACCGTTGGCTGCACTCAAAGGGATTGATCTTTGGATTGTGACCCGCCCACTGAACGATTCAGTGGCCGAAGGGTTGCGTGAGCAGATCAAAAAAGGTGGTATCATCCTCATGCCGCTCACATCAGTTACGATGCAAAATACTCTCCAGGCCATATGGGAAGACCCTGTTCTTGAAATAGAAGAAGCAGCAGTAGCCGATTATTCCCTGATTGGTAAGATCGATTTCCAGCACCCTCTTTTCGCGCCTTTTGCCGACCCCAGATTCAGCAACTTCAGTAAAATACACTTTTGGAAGCATCGTCGAATTTTAAACTTGGATCTTTCACAGAAGGAACTACAAATAGCTGCTTACCTCGACAATGATGAGCCTGCGATTATCACCCGTAACCAGGGTATGGGGCGGATCATATTGATTAGCTCTTCATGGTCTCCCAAAGACAGTCAATTGGCCTTATCCACCAAGTTTGTTCCATGGCTTTACACTGCCCTCAACTGGGGAAGGAATTATCAGGAACTCAGAACGCAGTATTCCATAGGGGAAACCGTGGACTTGAGCAGTATACCCACTGAAGGTAAATTGTTGATCCGAAATCCTAGTGGAGAAGTGGATAAAGAAATCGCAGACAAACTTTACCGCAGCACAAATCTTCCGGGTATTTATGAAATTGAGGCGGAGAATGATTTCCGCTGGACTTTTGCAGTGAATCTACATCCTGATGAAAGCCGAACCTCTGTGCTTCCCCTGGAGACACTGGAGAGCTTGGGAGTGCCTACCCGTGATCCTGAGTATGCCGCTGAAGAAACTCCAGAATCACGGGAACAAAGTGCTGAGGACTCAAGACTGCTTCAGTCTCAGGAAATTGAACAAGATCAAAAGTATTGGCGTTGGATGCTTTTAGCGGTTTTGGCATTGGTCCTTGTCGAGAGCCTTGTTGCATCAAAAGCCACTCCCAAGCAGTTCGCCTGACTCTGAAACCGCTTCACCGCAGACCTCTTTTGCATCAGTTTGCCAAAAACTAGGGTGCTACAGTGAGTCTGCCTTTCGAAAAGGAATCAAGCCAAAGCAAGCTTCAATACATCAAGACATCGTTGATTTTCTTTTGCTAAACCCACGCTAATCCTGAGCCACTCAGGAAGTTGATAACTCGCCATAGGACGAGTGATAACCCCATTTTTCTGCAGGTAATCAAACACCTTCTTTCCATCCCCCACTTTTACGAGGACAAAATTCGCATGTGAAGGAACATGTTCCAAACCCATTTCCACAAAAGCTTTCTGAAAAAAATCGACTCCTTCCGCATTGTTAAGACGAGTTCGATCCACATGCTCCTGATCATCAAGTGCAGCCAAAGCGCCAGCTTGAGCAATGGTATTCACATTGAAGGGTTGCCTCACCTTCTCCATTCTCTGAATGAACTCCGGCGAACCAATACCGTATCCAATACGCAAACCTGATAAACCATATATTTTGGAAAAGGTACGCATGAGCAGCAGGTTGGGTTTCTTTCCTGAACGAATCAGCGGTAATAGGTCAGTAGGATCAGAAAGGTATTCAAAATAAGCTTCATCCATGACAATAAGTACATCGTCTGGAATTCGATCCAGAAAATCTGTCACCGCTTCTTTACTGACAAGTGTTCCAGTAGGATTATTTGGATTCGCAACAAAAACGACTCGAGTGCGTTGGTCGACCGCCTCAGCCATGGCGTTTAGGTCATGTCCATAATAGTTTGCGGACACAGTCTTGGTTTGCGCACCAAACATGGCTGCGACAATGGGGTAAATAGCAAAACAGTATTGGGATACGACGATATTTGAATTCTCCCGCAATAGCACATGCCCTATCCATTCAATCAATTCATTGGAACCATTTCCAAAAACGAGAGATTTTGGCGTTATATCAAGATGGTTCGCCATTTTATTTTTCAGATAAAAAACATTCCCATCCGGATATAAGTGAACCGATGGAACGGCATCCTGCATTGCTTTAATTGCCTTGGGCGAAGGCCCAAGTGGGTTCTCATTGGATGCCAGCTTGATGACATCTTTGAAAGGGATCTTTAATTCCCTGGCGACTTCCTCAATAGGACGACCAGGTTGGTATGTCGCTAACGCTTTTAAATGATCAAGTATATGCAATTTCATTATTTTTCCAATATAGACGCAACATTCAACGAATAGTTTGATCAACAATAGAACTCACATGGACGTGTGTCTTTACCAAATCTCTTATCAAGGCAATTTTGGCAATATCTCCGGGACGAGTCTTTACAATCAAATCATGGACGGCTGAAGCGACTTGATAGCTATCCTCAGGTGTCATGAGAACGGGATAAGGCATGTCTTCTATTATTTTCATCACGCGATTGGAGGGCCTGATATCATCCGTCAAAACAACACCTGACAATTTGGTTGGAGCGCCGGTTTCATTGGGAGCGGCGGCTGTCTCGATCAGGTCTTCGCGATCTGCGGGCATGATCATCAATGATCCTGGACGAAAAAACTTCCTTGCATTGGGTGCACTCATTGCACCAACCACCACATTATCAACGATATTATGGATTTCCTTGGTTTGATTGAGAACCTTAGCTTCCAATGCATCGCGGATGAGTTCCATGGTCGGACTTGAAAGCATTCGTTGGTGAGGTATCACTCCCAGCAGGTTGAGTCCACGGCGCTCCAGTCCTTTGCGCGCAAACTCTGAGATATAATCCACTTTATCCTGTCGAACTTTATTGAGAATAACACCTATGATTTCAACTCCGTCCTTTTCAAACAAAGCCTGATTCAGTGCAACTTCATCAATCGGCCGCCCAATCCCGCCCTGGGTGACCAGAACGACTTTTGCATTTAAAATTTTTGCCACCCTCGCATTGGATAAATCGAAAACGGACCCCACACCCGCATGCCCCGTTCCTTCGCACAATACAAAATCCTTTTCCCAGGCAACCCTGTCGAATGCCTGTTGAACGCGCTTCACCAGTTTGGGGTTGTTTGAGGATTTTAGATACTTGCGAGTGAAATCCGATGCAACCGCAATAGGACTCATTTCGGGCAAGGGACAATTCAGCCGAAAGACCTTATCCATCAGGAAAGAATCTTCATCAATCTTGTGATCCTCAACATCCACAAATCGTTGACCCACCGGCTTGATATATCCAACTCTGGGATAGTAGCGCTTGATGGCAGACAACAATCCCAACGAAGTCGTTGTCTTACCATCATTTTGTCGAGTGGCTGCGATAAAGACGCGGGGAGTGATAATGTTTTTCATCTTTTTCTCGTAGCTGGGACATTATTCACCCGGCAGATTCAGACCCGCACCAGGAAATAACATGTTGTATTCAATGGATTGCAGTCCCACGATTGCCGCGACACCTAGAATATCATGGGCATTCGATCCCCTGGAGACATCCGCAGCAGGTCGGTCCAGACCCAGCAGAATTTGTCCGTAAGCATTGGCTCTTGCCATGTGTTTGAGCAACTTACTCGCGATGTTCCCTGAATTGAGATCTGGGAAAATCAATACATTTGCATGGCCTGCGACTCGAGAATCCAGTGATTTGACTCTGGCAACATCGGGAACCAGAGCAGCGTCCACCTGAATTTCACCGTCAAAATCTGCATCAAGATCAGTGTCGGCAGCTTTTGCTTTTGCCAAATGAGTGGCTGTTTGTATTTTCTCAATTCCCGGATGCCCCGCACTTCCTTTGGTCGAATACGAAAGCATGGCGACACGCGGTTTGATGCCCATCAGATGCTTGGCAAGATTTGCGGTTGAGACCGCAATATCCGCCAGTTGCTCTGAACTGGGGGCTGGAATCACTCCACAATCCGCAAAAAAAAGCACGCCCTCTTCACCAAAGCGAGTATCATCCACCTCCATGATCATGCAACTTGAGGCAGTGGAGGTATTGGGGGCGACTTTAATGATTCGGAAAAGAGGGCGCAAAACACTTCCTGAAAACTCGGATGTCCCTGAAACCAGTCCATCAGCCTGATGCATGGCCACCATCATGGAGCCATAATAGTTTGGATCCTTCATGGCTTTGATAGCTTCCTCCTCACTCACACCTTTTGAACGTCTCATTTTCATGTAACGTTCCGCAAAGTTCCCCAAATCCTCGCTCGTATCGGGATTAATGATACGAATCCCGTCCAGTGATAAATTCAAGGCGGCGGCAGATTCTTTGATTCTCGTGCGGTCACCCAGCAGAACCGGCACCCCCAGTTTCAAAGCTCTGTACTGCCGTGCTGCCTGCAAGACTCTCGGCTCCTGCCCCTCCGGAAGCACTATCCGTTTGGGGTGGCGCTGAAGCTTTTCGATGATGGTTCCGATAAACCGCATAGAAAACAACTAACCAATCAGAATAAAATCTTCAACTGGCAAGGACAATAAAAGGCATTTTGTTTACCTGTTGCCACCATTTGCCAGCAAGCGAAGATAAAGTCTATGAATCGATTCCACCATGGTCTGAACAGTAAAGCGTTTCGTTATCAGATCTTTTCCTGCTTGGCCAAGGCGTTCTCGGAGGGCCGGATTTTCGAAGAGAGTCACCATCGCATTGATTAATGCGCGCTGATCACCAGGTTGAAGCAAAAACCCAGTTTTACCCGTGATACAGACTTCCGGTGAACCGTCCAGGTCTATCGCGACCACGGGTTTGCCTGCAGCCATCGCCTGCGGAAGGGCTCT
>JBDQII010000004.1:0-30475 GCA_040264395.1 Verrucomicrobiota bacterium | reverse complement strand
CATGACATCATCACGTTCGAAAGTGAGTTTTTAAAACGTTTGTAACTGATCAGAAAAAACAGGGAAGTTGGAATCATCGCTAAAAAAGAACCCGCCATAAGAACGGCAAATGGGAATCTAAGGCTGCTCCCATACAAACTGCTCAAGGCAAGGGGCAAGGTCTGATGGTCCGGACTGTTTAATATCAACATGGGTATCAAATGTTCGTTCCAGGCAAGGATAAAATGAATGAGCCCGTAACTCAATAAAGAGGAACCCAACATCGGCAATACCAACCGATACGTCCGCAACTCTCCTGCGCCTTCAATGCGCGCCGCTTCCAGATAGGCGTTCGGGATTAATTTGAATACCTGAGTGAAATACAAGACTCCCAGACCACTCGTCATCCCGGGCAACATGACTCCCCAAATGGAATCGTACAGCCCCAAGGTATGCACCCACTGAAAGAGCGGAACGGCGATCATTTGACGAGGTAAAACAATCAGACACAAACAGCCCGCAAAAAGCACACCCCGACCACGAAAGGAATGTTTGGCAAAGGCGAAACCTGCAAGCGAAGTAAACAGAACGGCACCGACGGATTGCCCAAGCGAAATCACCAATGAATTCAAAAGAACCTTACCAAAAGAAAACCATTCCGAGCTCAACAATTGCTGAAAAAAAGATAAATCCCAGAACTCAGGCCAGAATTTCAAAGGCAAAAAAATCTGGCTATTTTTTTTGAATGAAGAAACGGCCATCCATGCAAAAGGGTAGGCAAAGAGCAAGCCTAGCCCCCCTACCCATAGGGAAGAAAAAGTTTTACGTAAAATGGTTCTGCTTCTCCTTTTCATTGCCATTTCATACCTCTCACTCCTTGGCAAGTGACACGGTGGTCAATCGCTTGTATCCCCAGAAACAAACCCATAGCAGGAATAACAAAAACGGGGCCATCAAGGCACTCATGGCTGCTGCAGTCCCGAAATTCCCAAATGTAAAAGCCGTTTGGTAAGTGTAAGAAACCATCAACAATCCTGCGTCAGCGGTTCCTCCCGATCCGCCGAGTAAGATGTAGGCTCCGCTGAATAGTGCGAATGCATCCACAATCAAATACACCATACAAAACAAGATCACATGCCGTAGGAATGGAAAAGTAACCCAACGGAACCGATGCCATGAACGGGCGGATTCCACTTGAAGCGCCTCGTAATACATCTTGGGGATGGCCTCCATTCCAGATAGGAGAAAAAAGGTAATAAATCCAACCCATCTCCATACGCATTGAAGCACCAAGGCAAACAAGATGAAATCCGGATCTTTGAGCCAGTTCACGTATTTCCATCCAAAAGGCAAAACAAACCATTGATTCAAGAGCCCCTGTCTACCATGAAAGACTAGTAGAAATAGGATTGCAAGGACTGCGGGAGGAGTTAAGCCAGGGAGCAGGAGAAGGAACTGAAATGCAGGACGTAGTTTCCCAAAAACTGATTTTAAACCATGCGCCAGAATCATGGCGGCAGGGAGAATCAGCACCAATGAAGAAAGTGTATAAACGGCAGTGTTCGTCAGGGCTTTGAAATATCTGGAATCCTTTAAAATCTCCCGGTAATGATCTCCACCGACAAAGCTGGCTTCTCCAAAAAGTTCATTGGAAAAGAAAGACATGCGTAATCCTTCCAGAAGCGGGGCAACCCAGAAGAAGGCAAAGAAAAGAAAAAAAGGCGCCAGCAGTCCATACACTGCGTGACGCCTGAGAAGTTTCATGGGAACTCTGATAACCTAGGATTTGACGATCTGACCAGGAAAAGCTATTGCTTCAACATCACCCTCATCTGACGAATCGTTTCCTTGGGGCTGATCTGTCCATACATCAGAGAGCTGAAAAAGTTTTCCTGGAACAGAAAGACAGCTTGCGGGCGCTTGGGATGCATCACGACTTCGGGCACCTCAGGAGCCAGTCGAGAAAGTAAATCACCAAACTTCTGATTGCTGAAGTATTCGGTCGGCTGGTGGAGACGCTCATCTTCCCAGGCTGGCTGGTAGGCAGGGAAACTGTTTCCACCCAAAAAGCGTTCAACGTTGGCTTCATTGTCTTTCATCACCCATTCAATGAATTTCCAAGCGGCATCCACTTTATTGCTGTTTTTGTAAATCAATAACCCCTGTCCAGCAAAGGTCGATGTACGACGTCCGGGAACTCCAAAGCGGTCCTTCCAGGCAGGTAAGGGCATCACTCCCCACTTGCCTTTGAGTTCAGGTGAGAATTGCTGAATCATATCCAAACCATACCAATCGGCTCCGATGATGGTGAGCACTTCACCGTAGTTAACCATGCTGCTGAAAAAAACGGGGTCGAAAATGCTGGCACGCTCTGGAATGAGCCCGATCCCTTCATCATTGAGTGAGTAAAGCCAATCCATGACGGACTCGGCTTCGGATTCTGAGGGGAACATTTTTCCGGCCCGATCGAACCAGTCACTGCCTTTTTGTCGCAAAAGAATTTCAAAATAAGTGGGATCCAGAGCGATGAGCGCTTGATTTTTCTTGGCTAGTTCACGCCCTTTGTCTGCGAAATCATCCCAGGTAGCAATGTCCTCGGGAGCGATCCCATGTTCCTTGAAAAGGTCCGTACGATAATAGAGGACCATGGCACTGAGAGATTGAGGAATTCCGTAAATGGCATCGCCCTGGGCAAAAAGCTTCAAACGTTGGGGAACGATTCCCTTGTCGAGTTCCGCTTTTTTCACTCGCTCGGAAACATCCACGAACGGAACCTCACCGGCAAGGTAAGAGCCAAAGAGCACCTCATCAAGCTGCACAACATCCGGTGGATTAGTACCTGTCTTGATGGCAATCGCGAGTTTGTCGGGCATCTCACGGAAGCCGAAAGCTTGGATGTTGGCGGAAAAATTCTGGTCCACCTTCGCTTTGTATTGCTCAACCATTTTCTCGTAGTAGGCCTTGTCCTGAAAGGAGCTGATCCAAAGGTTAACAGACTCGGCCTTAACAGGAACTACATGGAGCGCAGCAAGAACAAGCGCAGCTCTGAACATCGAACAAATTTTGAATGAAACGTTCATACTTCGATTTTGAATAAATCTTTTTAATGAATGTAAAGTTGAATTGCCGAAACCTACATCAAAAATATCCTCTGGGCAACATTTGCATTCCTTATTAGATATTAGGGGTCAGCCCCAACTATTGACACACTTGAATTCACTTTTTAACGGGGTTGGTCACGCACACAGAAATTGGCTTGAGGCTGATCAAGGTGTCAGGGAAATTCGTCTACTTCAGGCCAAAGCTGCTCCCTCTCTGAAGGCAACACCCCTTCCTCGGTCGTTTTCTCGAGCATGTAGTAGACAGTCGCCGATTGCACGCGCGATGTATTGCTCAGGTCGGATTCCCATCGGTTTTGAAAGTGCCGAATCACTCCTTCCCAAAGTTTGGCCTGATCTGGGTAATCAAACAGGCGCATGGTAAATTCCTTCCACCGGTCTCCTGGAAAGGCTTCGATGACATTCGCAGGTTTGCCCCATATGTCCTTACGATCCCAATCCAGCAAGTCCACCATGCTGCCATCATCCATTTCGGCGGCAATGACATACCAGCCGTCGAGGGTCATCGGGTCAGGTGAAAACATCCCCCAATACTGATCCATACGGGAAAGACTGATGCCGTTCGCAACCCATCGCGGCATTTGAGCCTTGATCGAATCAGGATAGTTCCAGGTCATCAGCACGTTCCAGATCAACATGAAAACAAGTAACCAGCCAACCAAGCGATGCCCTCCTTTCAAGTTGGATATTTCCGAAGTCAGGATGGATTCGGCTCCTTGTTTGGCAGAAGATCGCCGCGATGGAAAAGGTACATGCGGTAGCAAGGCAAGTATGGACACCCAAGGAAAGATCCCCAGGTCCAGGCTACACCAGATTAAGCACTGAAAGACAAGCAAAAGACCTATCCCAAGCCATCGCCATTTTACTCTTCTCATCAACAGCAGGAAGGGAGCAAATAACTCTATCGCCAGTGCAGACCAAGTCAGGCATTGAAGCAAAAAATCAGGCATGGTTTTCAACCAGATGCCGAAGGGCGCAGCAAATTGGTCAATCTCCAAAATGTATCGCAATGCCGTTCCATCTAACCAGGTGGAACCACTTTTCCGCAGCACCGAAAACAAATACATGACACAAGGAAGCAATCTTAAACCCCAGCCCCCCCAACTGCTCAGGCGTTCAGGACTTTTCAAAATTGAGACTGGAGTCGATTTCGAAACCGCCCAGTAGCGGTCAAGCGGAAGAAAGCAACTCCACAGAAGCAAAAGGAAAAGTAATCTGTCTGCGGCATAATTAACCCAGGGATTCCGCGCTTGAATGGAATGCAGCAGGAGCAACATCACCGGTGCGATCCAACGGGTTTTCCAGCCGATCGTTAACAGTGCGGCAAAAACGATCCCACTGAAAAAGCATAGTTGCTGCCAAACGACCGTGTCGGAAATTACATTGATGGACAACCACCAGTCCCACGTCAGGTGCGGCAGCTTAGCCAGAGCCTCCAAAGGAAGCACCCCTGATCCTGAGTAAAGAGATTCAACATCCAGATAACGTATGAATAAATCCGCCAAAAGGGTTAATCCAAGCCCGACTCGAAACATCGCAAGAGACCTTAGATCAACAGCAAGATGCTGATCTAACCTCTGCCGAAGCGTGTCGAATATGGTATACGAAAAAATTTTCATCCAAGTATTGAGTCAAGAGTAATCGTAATCAAGGACCAGCAGGCAAGCGTTTTCGACCTTACTCCAGACGGGCAAGACTTGCCTGATGAGCACTCATACATGTCAACGGCTCTCTGAAACAACTAGGATTGAGTGATGGTGCTTCCTTGATTTTTAAGGATGCAAGCCTTAGAACAGCTCGGTGAAAAAGAACAAGCAAGAGCCTGAAAACCAGAAACTCACGACCAAACTAGCCCCTTTTCTCTATTTGACGGCAGCCATCAACGGCGGCGTCATTCTGATCGTTGAAATTTTAGGTGCAAAGATGCTCTCGCCTTTCTTTGGAACTTCACACTTTGTCTGGACGGCACAAATTACTGCGACCCTGATTTCACTTGCTTGTGGATACTACTACGGAGGGTGGATTGCCGACAAAAAGCCCAATCTTTCACGTCTCTACTATTGTATGCTTTGCGCGGCATTGTATCTGGCCTTTGCAACCCTGGCGCTGGAGCCCGTGGCGTATTTCTTTTTGAAATTCAAACTCGCGATGGGGTCCATTCTGATGGCCCTGTTTCTATTTTTCCCTCCACTCACTTTACTGGCTGTCACCATCCCGTTTCTGGCACGAATAACGACAGAAACAACGCAAAGTGTTGGGTTACAGGTCGGACGCCTTTCGGCTATTAGTACGGTTGGGAGTGTCATAGGCACGCTTTTGATCAGCTATCTATTGATCCCTTTGGCACCAAACACTTACACAATGATCATGGTGGTCGCGCTGGAAATCGTCCTGGTGGCAGTCTATTTCCTCGTTTTTGAAAAAGGATTCAAGCAAACACCTGGAGTGCTCCCGGGCATTCTGGCTGGTATGGTCATGTGTGGTATTGCTGGGCGGGTTGAAGCTGTGAAAAGTCCTAGTATCGGAAAAGAATTGTTTCGAAAGAATTCAAATTTCGGATTGATGCAGGTTGTGGATTCCCCTTCGGGAGATGTTCGATATTATCTCAATGACTATCTGACACAAAACATCTTTGACCCCAAGGAAGATAAAAGTCTGACTGTCTTCACTTACATGCTGCGCGGACTAACCCATGCCTATCATCCAAGTCCAGAAAAAGTTCTTTGCATTGGATTGGGAGTTGGGATCGTACCCATGCAACTCGCCAAAGAGGGAAGCACAATTGATGTCGTCGAAATCAATCCAGGAGTTGTGGAAATCGGCGAAAAATTCTTTGGACTGGATACAAGTAAATTCAACCTGCATCTGGAAGATGGTCGCTATTTTTTGAACGCCTCCAAGGAAGAATACGACGTTGTCATTCTAGATGCATTTCTTGGAGATTCATCCCCATCTCACCTCATGAGCCGGGAGTGCTTCGAAAGTATGAGCCAGCGAATGGAAACCGATGCCGTCCTGGTCATTAACGCATTTGGTCATTTTTCTGAGGGTGAAGATTTTTTCATGGCGTCACTGGACAAGACTTTGCGAGCGGTCTTTAAGTCTGTCCACATTCATGATGGCACGCGGGGGAATGTCTTTTTCGTCGCATCCAAAAAGGAAGGATTGGAGCCCCACCGTTCGATGGACATGAGTGAAGTCCATCCCAAGCTGACACCATTTGTGGAAACTGCCTGGAAAAACACCATCGAAGCAAATCCCGAAAGTGGCATTATTCTTACCGATGATTACAATCCAGTAGAATACTATGACTCAAAAATACGGGAGGAAATCCGCTTGAATTTTGCACTTAACATGCGCGGCAAATAATCACCGTCCTTCTATTTTCAAAGCGTTCCAAACACTTGTAATGGATGACGCCTCATGGAAAGCCTGAATTTCTGAAGTTTAACTCCAATCATTTGAAACAAAGAGTTATCTCCATGGGCATGACATTGAGAATAAGGAAATGACAACTCAAGAAATTATCGGATTCATTATCGCAGAAGGATTCATGGTCATTGGAGCTGTCGGCAGCATGCTGCCTGCCATTCCGAGCACGCCAGTGGTGTTCCTTGCTGCCCTGGGACATAAGATTTACTTCGGAGACAACAGCATCAGCTATCTGATACTTGCCATCCTGGGAGTAATCACTCTCTTTTCGTTAATCATGGATTACGTCGCCAGCCTGGTGGGGGCACGCAAATTGGGGGCTACTTGGAGAGGTGTCGCAGGAGCATTGATCGGAGGAATTTTGGGCCTTTTTCTTGGTCCTTGGGGGATACTGATCGGTCCTTTTATCGGGGCTTTGACATTTGAAATGATGGGGGGAAGACAGTTTGAAGAGGCATCCAAAGCAGGTTTTGGAGCTTTGTTAGGTATCGTTGCAGGCACCTTGGGAAAATTCATCTGTGCGATAGTCATGGCCAGTCTGTTTGCTGCGAACATTATCTGGAGGGCATTTTAGGCTTGGCGGATTGACATCTTGAACGATTGCCTCATGTGGGTGTAATATTTCACGAGATTACCTGAGAGGCTAAAAATTATGACACGATTACTCTGCTGTATTATCCACTTTCTGTGCTTACCCCAGCTTTTGAGTGCGTCGGACTGGACCATGTTCAGAGGGCCCGATCACAATGGCATCTCAACTGAAACTGCCTGGAAAAAAACTTGGGGGGAATCTGGCCCTGGCAAAATCTGGGAAGCGGAGGTTGGCATAGGGTTTTCCTCAGTGAGCACCGCTGACGGCCGCGTATTCACACTTGGCAATCAAGATAAGAAGGACACTCTTTTTGCATTCGATGCCATCACTGGCAAACAACTTTGGAAGCATTCCTACGACAGCAAGCTCGGTGCAAAATTCTATGAGGGAGGCCCCGGCTCTACTCCAACCATTGATGGCGATAAAGTTTTTATACTTAGCCGGTGGGGTGATCTTTTTTGCTTGAATACAAAAACTGGGGACATCTATTGGCAACGCCAATTGGCTGAGGAAGAGGGACTGAAATTACCTGACTGGGGCTTCAATGGTTCTCCGTTGGTTGCCGGAAACATGCTCGTGCTCAATGCAGGTGGAGCAGGCATGGCCGTGAACAAAAACGATGGCAAAACCATTTGGTTATCCGATGAGGAAGAGGCTGGATACTCAACCCCCCTCCCCTTCATGCATGGTGGAAATCAGTATGTCGCACTAAGCTCTGGTAACAGCTTCCTGGCAGCTGATTTAAAAACAGGAAAAAAGAGCTGGGAAATCCAATGGCCCACACGTTACGGAGTCAATGCTGCCGACCCCATCATTGCTGGCAATGAGGTGTGGATCGGTTCAGGCTACGGAAAAGGACAGGGACTCTATACATTAGAGGGCAGCGAGGCGAAGGTCAAATGGACCAATCGAGAAATGCGCTCTCAACAGAATTCTCCTGTGCTCATCGACGATCATTTATATGGATTCGATGGAGATGGAGGTTCACGAGCCGCCTTGAAATGTATTGAACGCTCAAGCGGTAAAGTGGTTTGGGAGGCTGATGAATTTAAATACGGATCAGTAGCAGCAGCTGGAGGCCAGCTCATCATCATGACAGCTCAGGGCGAACTCATCATCGCCCCAGCATCACCCAGCGGATTCCAACCCTCTGCACGCTCCAGGGTAATGGATGGTAAATGCTGGACTGTGCCTGTCCTTTCCAACGGCTTGATTTATGTAAGGAATTCAAAGGGAAGGTTAATCTGCCTGGATGTAAGATCTTAATCAAATCCAAAAAATGACGCATTAAAAATGAAATTGACCCGCTTCCCTATCGTTCAACAACACACGAGGCGATCCTTCATGACAAAGGGGCTTCGGGCTGGATTACTGTGTGGAATAGCTCCGTATCTAAAAGCAGCAGCACCCACAAAATATCGCACGGCATTGATCGGCTGTGGATGGTGGGGGATGAATATTTTGCGTGAGGCCATGGCGGCTGACCGCGCCAAAGTGGTAGGTTTATCTGATGTGTATGAACGCCCTCTTCTGGTTTCACAGGATGAGGTCAATCAGTTAACGGGAGACACACCCAACATCTACAAGGATTACCGCGAACTACTGAAGAAAGAGCGACCTGAAATTGTCATCATTGCCACCCCTGATCACTGGCATGCCTTGCCGTCGATCGATGCATTGAAAATGGGCGCGCACGTTTATGTGGAAAAACCAACAAGTCATACCATTAATGAAAGCCGCTCCATGCTTCATGCGGCAGAGGCAGCAAATCGTGCTGTCCAAGTTGGTTTACACCGACGCATTGGCCCGCACCATCGCTCGGGAATGGACTTCTTGAGATCGGGTCAGGTCGGAAAAATCGGTATGGTCAAAATGTTTGTCACAGGCGGAGGATCAGGCCCCGAATCTCCATCGCCACATGGCAATGCTCCCACAGGAATGGACTGGGACATGTGGTGCGGACCTGCTCCCGTCCGTCCATACTGCCAGAAACTGACTCCAGGTGGCTGGCGCAATTTTCTGGATTACGCTAATGGAACCTTAGGTGATTGGGGCGTTCACTGGTTGGACCAATTACTATGGTGGACTGAAGAGAAATATCCCAAAAACATTTATTCAACAGGCGGAAGGCCCATCTTGGGGCCAGCCGTCTTCAGTAACGAAAAGGGATCCACAACGGATGCCCCCGATACACAGACTGTGACTTACGATTTCGAATCATTCACGGCCATTTGGGAGCACCGTAAGTATGGCGGATCAGCACAAGAAAAACATCGTTTGGGGGCCTATTTCTACGGAACCAAAGGCGTCTTTCATATGGGATGGCGGGACGGCTGGACTTTTCATCCCAAAGATAAAAGCAAACAGGAAATCCACGAGAACCCACAATTTGATAACGAACGTGATGGCCACAATATCACTCCTTTGTGGAAAGATTTTCTCGATGCGGCTGACAATGGAGGCTCAACCGTGGCCAACATGGAAGTCGCTCATCGTTCCAGCGTCCTGCCCATGCTCGGTATGATATCCTACAAGTTAGGGCGAAGCATTCAGTGGGATGGATCTTCCGAGTCATTCCCCCGGGACTCCGAAGCTCAAGCACTGCTGAGCAGGAATTACCGTAAACCTTGGTCCTATCCAAATGTTTGAGATCCATTGCACGCCAAACGGCTGCATGTAGATCCTTGCGTCAAGACATGCAGAAGCCCTCTCTGCTTTGCTCTCACGCGGGATTGGAAGCATCATGATCATCACCAGACATCCGCTTTGCTTGAGGACACAATACGGATTGTATACCTGCACATCCGTATCGCGCAGTTCTCTTGGGTGGAACAAACAGTAAACAATGCAGCCTCGGAAGGGGATAAGCTCAGCGGGATGCCCATTGTACCGGAATTTGCCATCTTCCATTACCATTCCTCATGTAAGCTTGATCCAATCTAACAGGATGCTCAGAATACATGCCATGACCCCATCGGATATTTCGCAAAAAGTGCAACCAAGACGATTAAAAACTTGTTTCTTTTCTCTTCTCATTTTCGGCACCTTTACCTGGTTTTGCTCGCAGCCCTCATTATCAGCTGACGCATTTGAAAAAGACTGGACCTCACATATCGATCGAACCTGGATTGGGCCGGAATTCTGGGCGAATCGACTGCAGGACTGGGAAATTAAAAACGGCTTCGTTCAGTGCATTGAGAGTTCAAAAAAGGCCCCTCTTCGCACCTTGAGCCTTATCACTGGATCTACCATTCTCAAAGGAGATTCATTGAAATTAGCCGTTGAAATTCATTTGGAAAAGCCATCAAAAGCGTCACAGGCGCTGGCTGGTTTCCTTATCGGCAGTGGCGGATCGCACGTTGATTATCGCCTCTCAGCATTGACCCATCACCGGCCTGCGGAGGACGGTGGCATGCTTGCAGTGGTGAACATGGAGGGAAGGGTGTTCCTGTTTGACCATTCAAAACCTATTGGAAAAGACAACCTCTGGTCTATCAGTGGAAGTATTGCAGCTAGTGATTTACCAATGATCGCCCAGGGTAACCAGCCCGATGTTGATACCGATGTTGCTGTATGGAACAAACTGACGCTCACTCTGAATATCCAAAAAACGGAACATGGCCTGCGGACGGATTTGGAATCAAGGAACTCAGGAACTGGCTTATTAATCAGCAGGCTGACCCTCTGGTCCACACCCGAAGCTTTCACCGATGGAGGTGTGGCCCTTGTTTCACATTTATCTCCTGATTCATCCGATAAGGGATTTGCCTTCAATCGATGGACGATTGAAGGCGACAGGTTTGATCACGACTACGACAGACATTTTGGCCCCATCTTGACCACGCAATACACTTTAAGCCGCAATGTCCTCAGCCTGACAGCTCAAGCAGGCCCCTTGAGTGCTGCAGACCCGCAAAGAGCCGCGCTTGAAGTTTATGATGAAAACCAAAGTCAATGGCGTCCGATTGCTTACAGCGAATTAAAGCCGATGAGCTACACGTTCCCTTTTCGAATCGAAAATTGGGATGATACGCGAGACACACCTTATCGAATTGTATATGATCTGAAGACATCCGCGACAGATTCAGAACGAACTTTCTTTGAGGGTACTATTCGGAAAAACCCAACGGAAAAAGAAGAACTCGTCGTAACTGCATTCACAGGACACAAGATTTTCACTGGAGGATTGAAGTGGAATCACCATGGAGTCTGGTTTCCGCACAATGATATCCTTGATGCAGTGCAACATCATGACCCTGATTTTCTATTTTTCTCTGGAGATCAAATTTATGAAGGCGACATGACACCCGCCGTTTACGAGCCGTTGAACAAGGCCATGCTGGATTACCTCTATAAATGGTATCGATGGTGCTGGGCCTTTAAAGACCTTACGCGCAATCGCCCCGCAGTCACCATTCCAGATGACCATGACGTCTATCACGGTAACATCTGGGGCGCCGGCGGAAAAGCGACATCGGCAACGGGAAGCAATAATGACCGGCAGAACAGTGGCGGATATCGAATGCCTGCCAGTTTTGTCAATATTGTCCACCGCACTCAGGTTTCTCACTTGCCACCGCGTGCCGACAAGGCAAGCATCCTTCAGGGAATCTCCACTTATCACGGTCGAATCGAATACGGAGGCATCAGCTTTGCTGTCATCGCAGATCGCATGTTCAAATCATCACCTACGGTTGCACTACCCGAAGCAAAATTCGACAATGGATGGGCGCAGAACCCGACATTCAATCCGGCCACTCAAGGTGATGTGACAGGGGCTACTTTACTGGGCAAACGTCAGCTGGATTTCCTCAATTACTGGGCAACGGATTGGTCGGATCAGGCATGGATGAAAGTGGTGCTTTCACAAACGCTTTTTGCAAATGTTGCCACACTACCCGGCGGCGCCAATTCGGATGCCATTGTGCCGAACCTGCGATATTTCGGGCCCGGTGAATATCCTGAAAATGATCAACCGGTCGCGGACGGTGATTCCAATGGTTGGCCGCAAACAGGGCGCAATCTCGCCCTCAAAGCGATGCGCAAGGGGTTTGCGTTTCATATCGCCGGAGATCAACATTTGGGATCCACCATTCAATACGGAATCGACCAGTGGGGAGATGCGGGCTACGCGCTTTGTGTTCCCTCCGTTGCCAACACCTGGCCGCGTCGATGGTATCCGAAGGAACCGGGAAACAACGTAAAACCCGGAGCCCCGAAATATACGGGAGATTTTCTGGATGGCTGGGGTAATCATATTTCAGTGGAAGCCGTCTCAAACCCCATGATCTCAGGAAGAAAACCTGCAGACCTTTATGACCGTGCACCTGGTTATGGCATCGCAAAATTCAATAGGACGAATCGTAAAATCAAAATTGAATGCTGGCCACGCTGGGAAGATCCGTCACGACCAGACGCCCAACAATACCCGGGCTGGCCCATCGAAATCTCACAAAAAGACAACTACGGCCGAGAGGCGGTTGCCTGGCTTCCAACCTTACTTGTGGAAGGTCTGATCTCCCCTGTCGTGCAGGTATGGGACGCTTTAACCGATGAATGCATTTATACCGTCCGCATGGAGGGACAAGTTTTTCGTCCCAAAGTTTTTGCCCTCGGCACTTACACGATCATGATTGGTGAGCCTGGCAGCACGAACATGAAAACCATTCATGGGTTGAGCGCTGATAAAGCTCAGTCATCTTTGAGAAGAATCATTTTTGAAGCAGTAAAATAAGCTTATTGATTGAATTTTTGAATTATCCAGTTGTGCACTGATCACTGGAAATGGACATGGACATGGACGATCAAGAGATCAAAACATGACGCGCCATACTGATATCAGAAATCCTAACCCACCCCCTCCTACCCTCATGCAAACTTTAATTCAGGCAGCAAACGACTCGTGAGAATCACATTTCAGTAAAGCCCAGTCTCTTTCATCGTCTGCAGCATTTTCCGATCATGCAGGTGCAAGACTTCAGGAAGCTTGTTCTTGTGATAATATTGATTTTTTTATCACCGAAGTCAGTTCAGGCTTTTCTGCAGACATTTCAACGGTCCTTCATGAAAACTCTAAGATACCCTTGATATCACACAGAATCAGGGCAGGATCCGGATCGTTATGAGCACTGTTTTCCAAATGGAACAAGCAGACACACAAGTCTCGCTGTTGCTGCAGAATGCTGGCTTTTTCGATTCAATGGGATGTCAGGCAATGACATTATGGAAATGTGAGCCAGAGAGGCCCCGAAGAAAGGGTGCTTCATCGTTACCTGCCGGTGAGGACTCAATAGTGCGTGCTCGGGAACCTTAGATCGCTTTTCCGCCAACCAGATTCAACAACTGAAACAAGATCGACAATAACTGAACCGATTGCTGATTGATGTCAGCTTGGGTGTTCGCATTATTTTCATGGACCAAAGGCCGTAATTCTTCTGCCACTGTTTCTGAAAAAGCTTGATCGAGACAACGACGAAGCATGCCTCATATCGGTCGATTTTTTAAAAACCTCGCATATCCAAGGGATCTTTTGGAGACACTACTTTAGGGAGTAGAATTTATGTCATGGATTGACTTTGAAGAATACGGTTTCGCAAAGCAGCGCTCGACAATCTCATGCCAATCCAAGCAGCGGTTGAAAAGAATCTGGAGTCCAAACCGAAGTCATCATGGACCTTTCTCAAGCAATGCAAACAAGATCGTTTGCATTGCCGGAGAATAAGACATGGGATTCAGAAAGGTATCTTATGAATGCGATCTCAATGAGTGACGGGGTCAACGCGATAGCTTGGGTGGGGGTAAATCACGGACCAGAACGACCAAGGATCAAATTCGGTAAAAAGGTCGTAAGAAAAGGGATGTAGGTAATTAAAAGGACACTGATTGCCAATACGACGAGCATCGGTAGGGATGCCTTGGCAACCTCCATCACAGGTCGCTTGAAGCGGTAAGCTGACAAGAACAAATTCAAACCAACAGGCGGAGTGAGATAACCCAGCTCAAGGTTTGCCAGAAAGATGATGCCAAGATGGATAGGATCAATACCAAATGCCGCCCCCAGGGGGAGCAGTAATGGAACGACTACCACAATGGCTGAGTATATATCCATCAGGCAGCCCACGAGCAGCAGAAAGCAATTTAACGCCAGCAAAAAAACATACTTGGATTCAATATTGGCAGTCCCCCATTCAATGGCCAGATCTGGTATCATGGCAAATACTAGAAAATCCTTGGTGAAACTCATGGCGACACCAAGAATAAGCAGGACACCACCAACCAACAGTCCGCACTCTGTCATAACGCGGGGGAGATCCTTGAAAGGACGTATTTCTCGATGGATAACAAGCTCAACAAACAAGGCATAGAGGGCGGTCAATGCTGCAGCTGCAACAGGAGTGCTGAAGACACCGCTGAACAAGGCAGTGATAGCCACCACAGGAATCATCAATTCCCATTTTGCTTCCCAAACCGCACTCCTTGATTCCACCCAATCGAATTTTTTTCCAGCAACGGCTTCTTTCGAAATGAGTCTGCGACTGTAGATCGTCATCATGCCGACCATTAGGATGCCGGGAATCAATCCACCCAGAAACATATGTTCAAGGCTTATCCCCGTTTGGACATTGGCATTGGCGACAATGAAATAAAGAATGATGGGCAAGGAAGGAGGAAAAAGAATCCCTAGAGCACCCGCACCCGTGATAAGTCCAAGTGAAGGTTTGTCACCATACTTTGCAGAGATCAGCACGGGCATTAACAATGGCCCCAAAGCCAGAATGGTCACACCGGAGCCTCCGGTGAAGGCCGTAAAAAATGCGCAGACAAAGATGGTAACAATGGCCGGTCCTGCTCTGAATTGCCCAACGAAGGACTGAAACACCCGAACCAAACGTTGGGATGCCTTGCTTTCGGCCATGAAGTAACCAGCAAGTGTGAACAGGGGGATCGTTGGTATGAGTGCTTCCGTGGACATGGAGTAATGACTCGTAGCCACTCCGGCTATGGGAAAATCCTCCCGCCACAGGTATAGCAAGGTCGCCCCGCCCAGAACTGAAAAAATAGGCGCTCCCAGCAGCATGGCTGCGATCAGCATAATCACTCCTGGAATCAATATTCGGTCGACAGGTATCCACCCTTCCCAAAGAATCCAGCTAGCCAACAAAACCACCATGGATGAGAGAAGCCTCACCCACCATTGTGGCCCGCTGTTCCATACTAACCGAATCGCTATTAATCCAAAACCGATCGGCAACATTGACTGAATCCACCAACGTGCAACCCCGTAGGCAATTTCATTTCCAGCACCTCGCTCATCCAGCAAAAATAAATATCCAGCGTATCCCAGCACACCTGTCACAACCGCTGCCCATGAATTTGCAAAAACATCCGCAGCTATTTTCCATGGTCCCTTGAGGAAGTGTGCAATCGTGGAGATCCCAAGCAACCGTTTTTCACGTGCTGCGATAGCGCCACCAACCATCCCGATCACCAGGGAAAAGTGGAGTACAAATTCAGCTTCGCCTTCGATGCCGGCGTTGAAAAAACCACGCATGACTCTTTCCAGCAAAGGCAGGAAAATCAAGGCGAAGAGACAGACAATGAGGATACTGTTTTCGATACCGCAAAGCCACCGAACCCAGGCCGGGCGCACTGGTGATTCAAATGAAGCGGATTCAGAGTTTTGCGGAACACTACCTGCCATCAGGAATATCTTTTGTAAAACTGGCTCGACCGTTTACGCGCAATGGATATGGGAGTTGGATCATATGATTCTGTGATTTATGTAGATTCAAAAGAGACCACGGTTCATCAAAGAAAATCGCTTCATTCAAAATCGGGCTACTGGTTGCGGTAACGTTCCAATAATGACTTCACCTTATCAAACATGGACTCATCGACTAGGAGCTTCTTGATATCAGGATATGCTTTTTCTGTTTCCTTGCGCCATTCTTCCAATTCTGCTGGGGTTGGCTCAATCACCTTCAAACCTCTGTTTTTCATGGCTTCAATGGACTCCCTTGCCTCCGTACGACCATCAAGCTGAATCCCTTCCCCTGCCTTCTCAGCAGCTTCCTTCATGTGTGATTGTTGTGAGGGTGAAAATTTATCCCAAGCTTTTTTAGTGATCACCAGACCGCCAGCGAGAGCCCCCCAGTTAATTTTGAGCATGTAAGGAGCACGAGTATCAATCTGACTGAAATTAGCCGCCAGAGGTGGCATGGTGACGGAAGTGATCATGCCCGTTTGAAGTCCGGGAACAATGTCCTTTGTCTCAAGCGGCACAGGGTGAAAACCATTTTTTTGAAGGACCTTCACCGTGTCAGGGTTGCCTGCCCATGAAAAAATTTTGGTGTTTCGAACATCATCAATGGTTCGGATAGGTTCCTTAGCAAAAAAATGTATCCAGCCTGCATGTGACCAGCTCAGAACGATGAAGCCTTTAGCCGCCATTAGATCCGAAAGATCTTGACCTAACTCCTTTGCGACATATTCCACTTCATCGAGCGAATGAAACATCATGGGAATATCTTGCAGACCGGTCACCTTGGGCTCAATTTCAGAAAGACCAACCACGGTAAGTAATCCTACCTGCAATTGCCCGGACCGCATGCGCCGCACCATTTCGGCCTCTCCCCCAAGGCGGCCATCAGGATAAATCGTCAGTGAAGCGCCACCCCCGGGAGCTGCTTTCCAGGCATTCTCCATTTGTTTAAGGTGATAGTAATAGGAAGACCCCTTCGGCACCAGGGTACCCAGTCGAAGACGCGTTGCCGCTTCCAAGTTTGAACACCAGCTAAATGCAGCCAGTGCAAAGAAAAAGATTCCCGCCCGCATCGCTGGCTTCACGCCTCTTAATGTAGAATCATTCATATGGGTTGTATTTAAAAAAAGTTGCTCGGTATACGCCTCGAACACATCGAGATTTCTAATCGATGGCATCAAGTGGTGGCAGGATCAAATCATCCTTTCTTTCCAAAAGCCATCGAGCACGTTCCTGCATGATTATATTGACCAATCGGTACTGCAAATATTCATCTGTATCAATGTTCAAAGCCTGATTCAACAGAGATTTAAACAATTCCATATCCTGCTCTTGAACAGCAACTGATTCGGCATAAGACACATAGGGAGCCAATTGCTGCCCTCTCGAATACTCCAGAGCCTTCTCAAAATGTTTCTTCGACTCTTCCACGGGATCACTGTTCATGCCCTGACGCGCCATGGCATAGGTGATCATGAAACTGTGAATGGCACCATCATTCCAGGCAGGATCTAAAACCAAGGCCTGGTCCATGAGTGCCTCAAGTTGAGGTATCTCGGCAATTAGATGCGGATTTTCCTTGGAAAGGTTGACAGCCCCTGCCCAAGCGGCTGCCGTCCAATACATCAATGGAACCTGTTCTTTCCTGAGGTTCAAAACCGCATTTTTGGGATCTGCACGTAATAAAACAGCGAATCCTGAATGATCGACTTCGAGGCCTTGTAAACCATAGTCACGCGCTCGGACAAATAAGTTCGCGGCCCTTTTGCGCAAAGCCTGGGACTGCCTGAAATCCAAGTCCTCCAATCGGTCCGCATCCATTTGCAGAAAGGCATAGGCATATTGGGCATATGCACTGGAGGTTGCCAGCAACAGCGGCTGATGATCCGGAATTTCAGCCAACAAACTTTCCATCAGTTTGAGTGAAAAAGGCAGGGCCTCTCGGATGAGTTCAGGATCGTTATCAGAGGCAAAACTTGTCCCAGTGCCTGCGAAAGCACTGCCAACCTGACGAATCGCCAGCTTCTTCACGGAGCAGCCTGAAAAAAGGATCAGCAAACATGAGCAGGCCAGGAGCTGCCAGACTTGTCGGTGGTATGATTGGAGCATGGTAAGGTAGGGTAGCAAAGAAAGAGTAATAAAGCTGGAGGTTCAAAAGAACCTCCAGCTGTGTCAAATCAATTTTACCACGGTATGATTAAGCATCGGTTACAGCTCCCAAGTGAGCGGAGTTGACAAGTTTTGCATATTTGGCCAGCACACCGCGCTTGTATTGAGGCTTGGGTGCTTTCCATTTTTTTCGTCGTTTGTTGATTTCGGTCTTTGACACTTTGAGATCAAGTGTTCGATTTTCAGCATCGATGACAATTTTATCTCCAGTCTTCACCAATCCTAACAATCCACCTTCAGCTGCTTCTGGAGTCACATGCCCCACGACAAAACCATGACTTCCCCCCGAAAAACGTCCATCCGTGATGAGGGCAACTTCTTTTCCAAGTCCTTTGCCCATGATCGCAGAGGTAGGAGACAACATTTCCCGCATACCTGGACCACCTTTCGGGCCTTCATAACGAATGACAATGACATCACCTTTTTTTATTTTGTCCTTAAGAATGGCCTGCAAGGCTTTCTCCTCAGAGTCATAAACTTTGGCTTTACCTTCAAAGCGCAACCCTTCTTTACCACTGATTTTGGCTACCGCCCCAGTTTCTGCCAAGTTTCCATAAAGGACGACGAGATGGCCGTCCTTCTTGATTGGGTTGTCAAAGCCGCGAATAACTTCCTGACCTTTGGGGTAAGGTTTCACTTTGGCCAAATTTTCCGCAACAGTCTTTCCCGTAACGGTGAGGCAATCACCGTGAAGGAGCCCTTTATCAAGAAGCATTTTCATGAGTGGGGTCAATCCACCGATCCTGACAAGTTCCGCCATGACGTACTTTCCGCTGGGTTTGAGATCCGCTAAAACGGGCACTTTCTTACCTATGCGTGTGAAATCGTCGATACTCAACTTCACCCCTGCAGAATGGGCCATACCTAGCAAATGAAGCACGGCGTTCGTTGAACCACCCAGTGCAGTAATAACAGTGATGGCATTTTCAAACGCCTTCTTTGTCATGATGTCACGCGGACGAATCCCTAGCTTGAGAAGCTTCATCACCGCTTGGCCTGCCTGTTCGCAATCCGACCGTTTTTCAGCAGATACCGCTGCTTGAGCCGAGCTGTTTGGAAGAGACATCCCCAATGCCTCGATACCAGATGCCATCGTATTGGCCGTATACATCCCACCGCAAGAACCAGCCCCTGGAATCGCACACGCTTCCAGGTTGGCCAGTTGTCGATCCGTCATCTGATTGTTAGCATGCTTACCTACGGCCTCGAAAACGGAAACAATATCCACATCTTTCTTTTGAAAACAACCGGGTAAAATGGTGCCCCCATAGACGAAAACACTGGGACGGTTCAATCTTGCCAAACCCATCAGGCAACCCGGCATGTTCTTGTCGCAACCACCAATGGCAACTACCCCGTCAAAGCCCTCACAACCCACAACCGTTTCAATCGAGTCGGCAATCACTTCTCGAGAGACAAGTGAATACTTCATGCCCTCGGTGCCCATGGAAATACCATCGGAAATAGTGATCGTATTGAAGATAACCCCTTTACCACCATTCGAATCAATCCCCTGAGTCACATGGTCGGACAGTTCGTTGATGTGCATATTGCAAGGGGTGACCATTCCCCACGTCGAAGCAACACCTATCTGAGATTTCTTGAAATCTTTGCGCTCAAAACCAACCGCATGCAGCATGGCACGACTTGCGGCCCGCTCCGGACCGTCCACGATCATGGCCGAATATTTGCGATTTAAATTCTGCTTGAGCTTTGTAGCTTTAGGTTTGCTGGAACTTGTCTTTTTTTTCATAAACTCTGAATTCCGTCCAAGCCTGGTTGCTTGGAAACGCCTAGTCTCACAAAAACGAAGGGATTGCAAAAGATCAAAAAACAGAACGTCACAACTTTTCACATCTACTCATCATGATACGTCAGAAACTAGCTTGAAACCAAAGCTGTTTACGATAGTGTTAATTCAGGTTGAAGAGTATCCGAGCCTGACAGTCAGCTGAATCTCAATCAGGCAATTACCCCAACTCCAAAGCCATATTGAATGCATTCTATGTTAAAACATCCTGACTTATTTTCGGAACGTCATATTGGTCCATCGGATTCAGAAATCGAATCCATGCTGAAATACATTGGCCAAGGAGATTTGACGGCAATGACGGAGGCAACCGTTCCTGCCGATATACGTCTGGAAAACAACCTCAAGCTTCCGACCCCACTACACGAGCACGAAGTCATCCATTCTCTCAGGCAGGTGGCTGAACGTAATAAAGTTTTCCGCTCCTACATTGGTATGGGGTATCACAACTGCATCGTACCTCCGGTAATCCAACGTAAACTGCTTGAAAACCCTGGGTGGTATACCCAATACACTCCCTACCAGGCAGAAATAGCACAGGGTCGCCTGGAATGCCTTTTTTACTTCCAGACGATGGTGTGCGATCTGACGGGCATGGATATTGCCAATGCGTCCCTGCTCGATGAGGGTACTGCCGCAGCTGAAGCCATGGCATTGAGTTACGGGGCAAAAGGATCCGATGAACGTCACATCATCAAGGTATCTGCGGATTGCCATCCTCAAACAATATCTGTGCTTCGAACCCGCGCGCTTCCGTTGGGTATCAATGTCAGGGTCGAAGAAGCAACGCAACTGAAACCCTGCTCAAAAACATTCGCGGTTCTGATGCAGTATCCAGGGACAGACGGTAACATCCTTTCACCGGAATCTCTGATTCAGGAAACACACGATGCCGATGCCCTGGCGATCGTGGCGACAGACCTGCTCGCCATGACTCTGCTTAAATCTCCAGGCGAAATGAAAGCTGATATTGTCATCGGCTCCTCGCAGCGATTTGGAGTCCCCATGGGATACGGGGGACCTCATGCAGCCTTTTTTGCCACGCGCAATGTGTTCAAACGTAAAATACCAGGACGCATCGTGGGCGTATCCAAAGACTCTCGTGGAAAGGTAGCTTACCGCCTCGCACTTCAGACCCGCGAACAACACATACGTCGTGAGAAAGCTACCAGTAACATCTGCACAGCGCAGGCTTTGCTGGCAAATATGTCGGCGATGTATGCAATCTATCACGGCCCAGCGCAGTTAAAGAAAATCGCCACCTATGTGCACCAATTAACGTCCACTCTGGCAGTCGGCCTAGAAGCCAATGGACAACGCATCGTGCATGCTGATTTTTTCGACACACTGCGTGTCGAACTCAGCTCGGGCAATGCGGATTCTTTGCTGGAAAAAGCCAGAACTCAGGGGATCAACCTCCGAAAAATTGATCGCCAGACAATCGGCATTTCACTTGATGAGACGGCGACTAATAAGGATGTGGAAGAGCTGTGCAATTTATTTGGAAGTGAACGTGTGAAGAGTGCCAAAGAGGGCTTTTCGATTCCAGATGATTTGATCCGAAGAACCCCCTATTTGACACACGAGGTTTTCCACAAATACCATTCAGAAACTGAAATGCTCAGGTATCTGCGGCGTCTGGAGTCAAGGGATCTGTCCTTGACCACCTCCATGATCCCGCTCGGCTCCTGCACAATGAAGCTGAATGCCACCATTGAGATGCTTGCCATCAGCTGGCCTGAAATTGCTGGAATCCACCCCTTTGTTCCATTGGAGCAAGCTCGGGGGTATCAACAGATTTTCAGTGACCTTGAGCAGTGGCTGTCGGACATCACCGGATTTCACAGTGTCAGCCTTCAACCCAATGCCGGCGCCCAGGGAGAATACGCGGGACTCCTGGTCATCCGTCAATACTTGGAAAGCCGAGGGGAAAACAAACGACGGATCTGCATCATTCCTCAATCGGCCCACGGCACCAATCCTGCAAGTGCAGTAATGGCAGGAATGGACGTTGTCGGGGTGCGATGTGATGATCAGGGAAATATAGATTTCGAAGATTTAAAAGCCAAGGCGGAGCAACACGCTGACGCACTTGCTGCTCTCATGATTACCTACCCTTCGACCCATGGTGTTTTCGAAGAAGGTATTCGAGCCATCTGCGATTTGATCCACCAATACGGAGGGCAGGTGTATCTTGACGGTGCCAACATGAATGCCCAAGTGGGAGTCTGCAGACCTGGTGACTATGGAGCTGATGTCTGTCATTTGAATCTCCACAAAACCTTCTGCATCCCTCATGGAGGAGGTGGACCGGGAGTTGGCCCTATTGCCGTTGCATCTCACTTGACACCGTTCTTACCGGGGCATTCGGTGATTCCACTGCCGGGAGAAGACAGAGTGGGGCCTGTTGCTGCAGCCCCCTGGGGCAGCGCAAGTATTGTCACCATCTCCTGGGTTTACATACGTGCAATGGGAGCGCAGGGACTGCGCAAAGCAACTCAAGTCGCCATCCTGAACGCCAATTACATTGCGAATCGCCTCGATCCGTTTTTCCCTGTGCTTTACAGAGGTAAAAACAAGATGGTAGCTCACGAATGCATTATCGATTTGAGGCAATTCAAGAAAGTCACTGTAGAAGACGTCGCTAAACGGTTGATGGATTATGGATTTCATGCACCAACTGTATCCTGGCCTGTGGCGGGGACCATGATGATTGAGCCTACTGAGAGTGAATGCATGGCAGAAATAGATCGATTTTGTGAAGCCATGATTCAAATCCACGCTGAGATAAAAGCGATTGAAGAAGGCTCCATTGATTCACAAGACAACCTACTGAAAAACGCGCCACACACAGCAGATTCGGTGGCAGTCGAACATTGGAGCCACCCTTACTCCCGAATGGATGCAGGGTTCCCACTGGAGAGCCAGCAGGAACACAAGTTTTGGCCACGCGTCGGACGCATCGACAATGTTTACGGGGACAGAAACCCTGTGTGTTCTTGCGCGGGAATGGAAGCATTCATGAGTAATTTATCCGAAAAATAAGTTTTCGAGCGTCAGTCGATTCAGACAGCAACGATTGTTCGTTCAGAAGTAGTTGAAGAGCGCATGATCTGAATTGAGCTTGGATATCGGGTGGGCTTCCGGTAGTGTCGCTTTTATTCCAAAACCGACACTCATGATCCTGAATCTTGCCCAGATTTCCAGTAACACGGATTGGACTGCTTGGCCGTTTATCTGCCTGGCGGCTGGAATGATAACGGTGATCATGTCGATCACATGGTTGAAAATCCACGCCTTCCTTTCCCTGATGCTGGCAGCGATGGTTGTTGGAATCCTCAATCTTTTTGGCGCTGGCAAAGGACAAGTTACCCAGGCATGGATCAACGCCCTGGAACAACCCATGCTGGAAATGGGTTCGACGGCGGGTAAGATCGCATGGGTCATTGCACTGGCATCCATCATTGGCATTTGCATGATGGAAAGCGGTGCTGCCGAAAAAATCGTAAGAGTCATGGTAAGGATGCTCGGTGAAGCGAGAGCAGCATGGGCTCTTTTGATTTGCGGTTTCATCCTCGGCATTCCAGTCTTCTTTGACACGGTTTTTTTCCTGTTGATCCCCCTTGCGAGAGGATTGAGTTTGAAGACCGGAAAAAATTATGCGCTTTATATCATGGCCATTTGCAGTGGCGCAGTGATCACCCACACTTTGGTTCCGCCAACTCCTGGGCCACTATTCATGGCCGTCAATTTAAACATACACTTGGGGACCGGAATGCTTTGGGGAATTCTGATTGGGGTTCCTGTTGCCGCTATCTCAATGATCGCAGCAGAACGGATCAATCAGGGATTGAATATCTCACCCCACAATGGGATTTCTCAGGCAAGCGAAAGCACGGGTAGCTTGATGAACGCTCAGGAAGCTGAACTGCCTTCATTGTTTGGGAGCCTCTTACCCGTCGCTCTTCCTGTCGTTCTTATTGGCTCGGCCTCCATTGTGGAAGCTTTTGAACTCGCAACATATTTGGGTGCTTTTTCCGGTTTATTCATAGTGCTGGGAAACAAACTCATGGCGATGACATTGGCAACTGCGGCTGCCGTCATTGTCCTGATAAGACAGACCTCCTTGAGTAAGGAAGTGATGAGTTCAAAATTGAATCACGCACTTGAAACAGCGGGCGTCATTATCCTTATCACCGCTGCAGGTGGAGCGTTTGGAGCAATGATCAAATTGGCGGGCATTGGTGACGCCGTTGCCGGCTTATCCACCACCTTGGGATTAAGCCATATTTTCCTTGGATGGATGATGGCTGCCCTCATGAAAACAGCACAGGGGTCAGGAACGGTATCGATGATTACAACGACCGGAATGATGGCATCCGTCATCGGTGATGGCAGCACCCTTGCTTATCACCCAGTTTACGTCTTCCTGGCCATAGGATGCGGGTCAGGCATGGTTTCCTGGATGAATGATTCCGGCTTCTGGGTGGTGTGCAAATTGAGCGGGATGACTGAAAGAGAAACGCTCAAGACATGGTCGGCTAGTCTTGCGGTCATTTCCATTGCCGGTCTGCTGTTGACTTTGATCGCATCAAGCCTTTTTCCCATGCGACCTTGACGGTCAATGGTTACCTTCAGGCTATTGTTTCCGATCAAGGCAGGGGCGGCGGCGTTTGAGGGAAGATCTGATAAAGCAAAAGGTAAATCAGAACGCCAGTCACTGATACATACATCCAACAGGGCCATGTCCATTTCGCAATCCTTCGGTGCTTCTCCCATCTTTGCTTGATGGCATGCAGCACAGTAAGGATCACCATGGGAACAATGGCAACGGCGAGGATAAGGTGGGACACAAGAAGCGTCAAATAGTAAGGCCTGAACCATGATGGGTTCAGGAATTGGGTGTGCGCAGCCCCATAAACACGCTGCATGCCAACATGATATGTAACATAGCATGTAAGGAAAAGGAAAGAGGTAACGAGCGCCCCAACCATGCATTTTTTATGAAGCTCCTTGTTGTCTTTTTTGATGGCAGCGAAGCCAAAAGCAAGCAGTATAGCACTGCAGGAATTTAGAATTGCATTGATTAATGGAAGATCTTGAAGTTGCATGATGATAATTACTTTATCTCAGATTCCAGTCGTTGTAAGTCGTTGAGTGCATCTTCAAGAGCACCTTCTTCAAGGATTTCGTAGGAACCTCGAATTTGCCCCACGCCATCGATTAGAACAGTGAGCGTGCTGTGCAGAAAAATATCATTCTCAGATTCTCGCTCCTCCTCTTCTTTTTCGATCAAAACCAACAATAATTCATCGGTGGATACACGGAAAATTTCCTTTCTGGTGCCTGTGAGGAAGCTCCATGACTCAGTATTTGCTTCGAATTTCCGAGCATATTTTTGAAGCACTTGGATGGTATCAAATTCAGGGTCGGTACTGATGGAGACCAACTGAGCGTTTGATCCATCCGGAAGTTTTGACTGAAGAGAGCTCAATTGACGCGTCATACGAGCACAGGGACCAGGACAGCGCGTGAAAATAATGTTGGCAAACCACGGTTTGCCACGAAAAGTTTCCAAACTCACAGGCTCGCCAAGTTGATTAGTCAGACTAAGCGATCCCAAAGTGTGCAGGACCGGGAGCCCCGAACCAATTTCCTGTGGACTGGTATGAGCCGCGGGAGCGGTGTCCAGACTACGAATCAAAATGATGTAAGCAATGAAAAGGACTATTAAAACAGCTCCTGATCCTGCCAGCCTGCGATAGGCGTTTTTACGTCGCTGCTCTTCTAGATCCATTTGTACTAAACGCGAATGCTAGGGATCGCCTGATGTTTCAAATAAGAACTGAAATAGACTTTCTACCGGTCACTCAAAGCTCATTCCGCCACCCTCACCGTCAGCTGGAGTGTTCTGAACCAACCAGCTGTCATAATCTTCGGTGGAATCGATGGAAAGGAATCCCGCTGTCATGGCGGAATGGCCGTTACCGCAAAGCTGAGCGCAATTAATTTGATAGCGTCCTGTCTTATTGGGTATGCACCACGAAGGGATACTCATTCCAGGAATAGCATCCTGGCAAATCCTTAGAGCGATGACCTTGAAAGAGTGAATCACATCAAGTGAAGAAATATGAAAAATGACAGGCTTATCTACCGGGATGTGGATTTCGTTGAGAGTGAAAATGTCATCCTTGCCAAATGGATCATCAAGATCGCGCCCAAATTTGTTATCTTCGGAGACCAATTCAAACTGCTGCTTGCCAAATGTTTCATCCGCACCGGGGTGCATGAAGTTCCAACCGAATTGCTGGGCCATCACGCGTACTTCTGTAGATTGATCAGCTGGAGGCATGGACTCAACCACCTTGGCCCAAAGAGGAATGGCAAAACCCAGCAGAAGAACAGCCTCCACACCCGCAACGGCCAATTCCAACCAACTGGTCGCATGGGAGCGCGAGCCTACATAATCAGCTTTCTTGTTTTTTGATTCTCGAAAACGAAACAGGGCATAAAGATAGTAAGAGGTCCATCCTATGAACAGAGCCCCCATCAACCAGTGAATGTAGATAATAAAGTTGTCTACATCCTGACCATGTTCGGAGGCAACAACGGGCATACTTAACAGTTCTTGAAACATAACGAGCTTGAGTTTGTTGTAATTGAAAGATGTTTATGAATTCGAATTGGATTCCGCATCAGCTGTCATCTCCATCTGGGAAGCCATACGATTGCCCCGGTAGACAAGATAAGCAAAAAATGCCCCGATTCCAATAAGGACCGAATAGGCAACAACGATGAGCGTCAGAATTCCCCAGCTCATGCCATCTGCCAATTTGGAGTCACTTTGACCAAAGCAGGTGGCGCAGGCTTGAAGTTTTTCGGAGCTGGCGAGCGTAATAATTATCGCAGGAACAATTTTCTTCAAATGAATCATCATCACAAAAAACTCACGTCTTTCAGTTTTTTTAAGAAGTAGTAACCGTAAATTGGCAATGCAATCAGCATGGCAACGGCTAGAAAAACGAATGTCAAATTAAGGGCGCTTGGATCAATGTTACGGTACTGGTTCAGACTCCACAGTCCGAAGAAGAGACTGAACAAAGTCGTCGCTGTGACAAAAATAAGGTGAAATGCTTTTAGTGACATAGAGAGTTTATTTTCCTTCGGGTCAGGGCATGACTGTATTCATTGGCTTGTCACCAGATGCCCAGATGGTGATTGCCATCAGCCCGATAAAAAAGAAAGTCGTGATACCCAGCAGCTGATAAATTATCTTTCGCTCGTCAATGAGATGCATGAAGTAGAGGGCTACAAATCCAGCCTTCACTGATGCAATCAACAAGGCCAAACCTACAGTCATTGCCATGCTGTCGAAATGGATGTAACTGGCAGCCACAGTGACAATAGTGCCAACAACCAATACCCCCAGAACCTTGAGATAGGTTCTGACTGTTTTCTTAATTTCTTCTGGACCGTGTCCGCTCATGATTCAAAAACTTTTCTTTAAGGATTATAACAAATACAAAATTGGAAAGAGGAAGATCCAAACTAAATCTACGAAATGCCAGAAGAGTCCTGAGACCTCAATGCGATTTGTGAACTGCTCTGGATTCGTTTTCCACATTTTACTTCCGGGCCCCCAATAATAGGCAATAACCAAGGCACCTGCAATCACATGCAAGGCGTGCAGTCCGGTTAATGTGAAATAGATCGCAAAGTAAGTGTTCGCCCAAGGCCCCCAGGTCGTGCGCTTGACGATGTCTGCGAGCATGATCTTTCGATCCTCGGCATGATGATGGTCATCGCCGTGCTCTGCTTCCTTGATTGCTGTCGGACGATAGCCAATTCCTTTCACTGCTGGATAAGACACCGGATGGCTCAGAATGATATACTCGTCGGTCTCTTCAACAAGATGACCGTCCACACGCATACCATCAGCAAGAACGACATCATGGTGTGTGAATTTATCTCGATACTCGTATGATTTGATGAGAACGAACATGCAAGCACAGATCACCGTGGCCAGCTGATACCTCTTGAAATTCTTGAAATCATTCAGTTTCAAAGAAGCCCAGGCCATGACCACAGTTACGCTGGAAAGAATAAGCACCATGGTGTTCACGGTACCGATGGGCACGTTCAGCAATTCGGTGGGCCAGTGCCCCTCGAGAGCACCAACTCTCAAAAGGATATAGGAGGAGAATAAGGCACCAAAAAGCATGACTTCAGATGCGAGAAACAACCAGATCCCCACCTTGGCATTGTAAAGACCTGTGTCAGGCCTGTTTTCAACTGTATATGGAACTTCCATGAAATTTGACTTTTGGATTAACGATTAAGCTTTCTGGTTTTGAGGAATGTAATCTTGGGAGGACCCCGGCACACTATACTCGTAAGGACCACCAGTGACCGTTGGAGGTGTGGTGAAATTACCGTGAGGTGGAGGCGTGGGAGTCTGCCAGTCCAAAGTGGTGCTGTGCCAGGGGTTGTCGGATTCAACCTTCTTACCCTTGGAAATGCTGTAGAAAAGATTAATGATAAAAGGGATTTGTGCCAGACCTAGAGCATATGCGGCCAGTGTGATATTGGCATTAAGCTTCACAAATTGATCTGCAAGTCCACCCACAGCATCCGGATTGTTGGCAATTGAGTATCCAACTCCTCCATCAGCCATTCGACGCAGCATACCGGCCATACCTTGAGCAAACATCGGTTGGAAAGTGAGATTCATGAAGATGAAGGAACCCCAGAAATGCACTTTCCCCCAGAATTCGTTCATATACCTTCCAGTCATCTTCGGGTACCAGAAATAGATACCTGCTATCAAGCCGAATATTGTCCCGGGAGCCACCACATAATGGAAGTGACCAATGACATAATAAGTGTCGTGGAGAAGAATATCGCTGTAATTGAAGCCTAACGGCAATCCTGTCAATCCACCGATACCGAACATGGGCAGGAAGGCGAGGGCAAACAACATAGGTGTGTTGAACCTTATCGATCCTCCCCATAATGATATGAAAAGACACGTTAAAATGATCACGGAAGGAATCGAAATGATCATTGTTGTGGTCTGGAAGAAAGTCGATATCTTGGTTCCCATTCCAGTCAAATACATGTGATGAGCCCAGACAATGAAGGAGAGAAAGCCCAATACGAGAGTCGAGTAAACCAAGGATTTGTAACCCCACAAAGGCTTCCGAGTATTGTTGGCAATGATCTCGGACACCACGCCCATTGCAGGAAGGATAAGCACATACACTTCAGGATGTCCTAGAAACCAGAACAAATGCTGGTAAAGCAAGGGGCTGCCTCCTCCACTGATGTCTTTCATGGAAGAAATAGCAAGACCGGTTGGCAGGTAAAAACTTGTCCCGGCGACTTTATCCATCAATTGCAACAAAGCGCCGACTTCCAGTGGAGGGAACGCAAGGAGCAACAGAAAGGCTGTCACGAACTGAGCCCAGCAGAAGAAAGGCATGCGCATCCAAGTCATTCCGGGAGCACGCAACTGTATGATGGTGGCAATGAAGTTTACGGCTCCAAGGAGTGAGGATGTAATGATGATGACCATGGCGATTAACCAATAAAGTTGACCATCGGTTTGTATGGATGTCGCAAGCGGCGAGTAGGAAGTCCAACCCGCCTGCGCCGGTCCTCCGGGTATGAAAAAGCTCGCAAGCATGATAAGCCCCCCCAGAAGAAAAAGGTGATAACTGGCCATGTTAAGCCGCGGAAAGGCCATGTCGACCGCACCAATCTGCAAAGGAACCACATAATTACCGAAAGCGGCGAATGCCAGCGGCACCACTGCCAAAAATACCATGATGGTTCCATGCATCGCGCCGAAGGCATTATAGAGGTCATTGGAGATCGCATAACCGATCAATTCTTTGGTCTCCGGATCGAATACCGCTGAAGTCATGTCACCCATGATGATGTGCAGAATCGAGCCCACCACAGGCATGGGTTGGCCAGGATAGGCTATGGACCAACGCATGGTTGCGATCAGGAAGAAACCAAACAGCATGAAGAGCAAAGAAGTGATACCATACTGGATACCTATGATTTTGTGATCGGTAGAAAAGATGTATTTTCGCCAAAAACCCGGATCATGATGGTGATCAGCTCCATGGCCGTCAGCATCATGATGTGAGTCATGGTGTTCTTTTGCTTCAGTCGATTCCATATATCTATTTCAGTCTTGTTATGTTATAAAAAATTTTATCACCCTCAGGCTCTGCTGGTCATTCAATCCATTAGATGCACACTACCGATGAGTCAAAACGCCTTATCAAAAGTCATCAACAACAAAAGCAGAGGCAGGTAAATAATCGAATAAAAAAACAAATGTCGAGCCCTAGTTCGATCTAGAGCAGATGAAAATTTGATTGCCTGCCAGATAAACCCCGCGCCCAACACACTAGCACCTACGGCATACAGGCTTCCAGCCACTCCGAAATGCACTGGGAGCAAGCTGCATGGCAGCAGGAAAATAGTATACAGAAGGGCATGCCTTGCCGTCTTTTTGCCACTTGGGTCAACATTGGGCAGCATGACATAACCTGCTGCTCCATACTCTTCCTTATACATCCATGCAATGGCAAGGAAAT
>JBDQII010000003.1:0-31022 GCA_040264395.1 Verrucomicrobiota bacterium | reverse complement strand
AGCGTCCGCAAGTTGCGCTGAGCCGGTTTCCATCAATTTTATTTCAAGGATCTGGGGTCTGAATCGACGACCTTCGCATTCTTCGCATTGAATAAAAACATCACTCAAGAATTGCATCTCGATTTTTTCAAAACCGACGCCACGACAATGCTGGCACTGACCCGTGCGTGAGTTGAAACTGAAATGCCCTGCCTTGTAGCCTTTCTGACGAGCGGTAGGAGTTTTTGCAAACAATTCACGTATCGCGTCGAACGCTCCCACGTAAACGGCTGGATTAGATCGCGGGGTCCTTCCGATTGGCGATTGATCAACAAGCACCGCTTCGTCAATGCTCTGATGTCCTTGAATGGTAACTTTAGCCTTGGGGGGGGCGTCCACTGCTTGTTCTGAGCTGTTATCACCGTCATAAGTTTTCTCTGAGGTCAGATCATGATTCAATCGATCTCTCAGCATTGGTATCAGGACCTCACGAACAAGAGTTGTTTTTCCTGAACCACTTACCCCGGAGATACAAACCAGTCGATTCAATGGAATATTAACTTCAATATTTTTCAGATTATGCTTCGAAGCATTTTTGATCTGCATCCATTGAGTTTTACGCTTCGGTTGAACAGTGCGTCCTCGGAATGCATCGATCGTTTTCACAGTCGACAAATATTGTCCTGTTAGAGATCGTTTGGAATTCATGAGCTGTTTCGCCGAACCCTGAAAAACCACGTTGCCTCCCTCTGCACCGTGACCGGGTCCGATGTCGATGATCTGGTCCGCTGCGAGCATCATTTGAGCCTCATGCTCTACCACCACGACTGTGTTTTGCTGGTCGCGCAAGTGTTTGAGGGTTGTGATGAGTTTCTGAGTGTCCTTGGGGTGGAGACCCACACTTGGTTCATCAAGGACATACAGGGTGTTAACCAAGCGTGTTCCCAGGCAGCTGGTGAGATTTACTCGTTCAGTCTCACCTCCAGATAAACTGCGTGTTGGACGATCCAGAGTCAGGTATGAAAGCCCGACCTCAACCATGAATTTAAGTCTGGACTGTACTTCATTTAAAATAAGTCCCATCGGTTCATTGACTTTCGGTTTGAATTGTTTTTGCCATGACTCGACGATCTCCAGACATTTTGAAAGCGGGAGTTTGTAAAATTCCGGCAGTGTCAAGGAGTCACTCGAAGGTCCCAGCAAATGCATGCGATAGTTTAATGCCTCGGGTTGAAATCGAGCTCCTTCGCATGAAGGACAGATTGTGTAGGACCGATAGCGAGCCAGTAGAACGCGCACATGCATTTTGTAGGATTTGGATTCCAGCCATCTAAAGTATCCTCGCACTCCATACCAAGCCTTGGGCCATTGATGATTTGCATCGCTTCCATAACCTTGATCTCCTTCAATAACCCAGTTTTGCTGAGATTTTGTTAATTTCTTGAATGGGGTATCCGTTGGAATCTTTCGTTTCTTGCAGAACGACATCATGTCCCTGTGGCATTCCATGCCATGACCGGTTTGCCATGGTTTAATGACACCTTGTTTCAGTGTGATGTTTTCATCTGGAATAACCAATTTGTAGTCAATGGTGATGATCCGCCCAAAACCTTTGCATTCCTGGCAAGCACCTGCAGGATTGTTGAAACTGAACAGAGAAGTTGTAGGCAACTTGTAGTCGATTTTACATGTCGAACAATGTCGGTCTCTGGAATGTTTTCTAGTTCTTGACGCAGATTGGTATGTAGTTTTGGCGGGATGCACCCTCAAATGCCCCTTGCCGAAGTGATATGCCTGTTCGCAGGCTTCGGTGAATCTCGAACGCATTCGTGTTGTCAGTTTGATACGATCCTGAATAATAGTCAGGGTGGTCTCCTTGTTTTTTTCCAAATGAGGCAACGATTCATCAAGCCTCATGGGTTCATTTTCAAGGAAGATTCGGCTGAAGCCTTGCTGTTTCACCAGATTGACAGATTCCTTCAGAGACAGTTTAGGGCTTAACGGAACATCAAAAGAGATGAGGACGGTTTCGTCCGAGGCGGATTCAATCCAGTATTTCCAGATCGATTCAATGTCTTCTTCCATCACGATTTCACCACACTCTGAGCAATAGAGGTCTGCCTTCTGAGCCCATAAAGATTTCACGTGGTCGCAGATTTCCGTCATCGTTCCGATTGTGGATCGAGTGGTCTTGACGGTATTGCGTTGTTGAATCGCAATGGCAGGTGGAATTCCCTCGATTTTGTCTACTCTGGGTTTGTCCATTCGGTCAAAAAATTGACGCGCATAGGGAGTAAAGGTTTCGATGTAGCGTCGTTGACCTTCTGCATAGAGAGTATCAAATGCAAGTGAGCTTTTGCCTGAACCACTCAGGCCGGTGATTACAATTAACTTCCCAAGGGGGAGATCCAAATCAAAATTCTTGAGATTGTTGTGACGAACCCCACGTAGTTGGATGCAAGTTTCCCGTTTCTTTTTGGGCATGAGGTTCAACCTAAACGAGGGAAGGCCGCTGTCAATGAGTAGGCTTTCTTTGCGATTTTTTATTTTTTACTCCTGCTGTGTTCTAGACACGAGGACGGTGCATTTTTTTGGCTTGATTACTGGTTTGAATGCGAACCTGCTCCTCGCATACCTATGCTTATCCCTTAGCGGATCAAAGCTTGTCGAAACCCATTCAATTGGCATATGTTTAAATCATGGACACCAATGTTTTAACTCGCAGATCTTTCCTGAGTAACAGTTCGCTTATGGCCGCATCCCTGACGGCTGGGATGCGAACTTCGAGTTTACTTCACGCAGATGAAGCTGCCGTCCGTACCAAGATGAAATTTGGTTTGGTAACTTATCTCTGGGGTAAGGATATGAAACTTCCTGATTTGATTCGTTCTTGTGAGGAAGCGGGCATAGGGGGTGTTGAAACTCGCACTCAGCATGCTCACGGGGTGGAACCTTCATTGTCTGCTGCTGAACGCAGGGAAGTGCGCGATCGTTTCAAGGATAGCTCAGTTTCTCTGGTTGGTTACGGTTCAAATGCCCAATTTCATGATGCTGAATCAGAAAAACTCAAGGCCAATATTGAGTTGACCAAAAAATATATTCGTTTGATGCATGATTGTGGTGGTAGCGGGGTCAAAGTGAAACCCAATGGATTTGCCCAAGGGGTGTCCAAAGAGAAAAGCATTCTTCAGATTGGACGTGCGTTAAATGAAGTCGCTGCATACGGGGATGATTGGGGACAGGAAATTCGTGTGGAGGCTCACGGCAAAGGTACGAGCGATTTACCTGTCATGAAAGCGATTTTCGATATGGCAGACCACCCCAATGTTGGCGTTTGCTGGAACTCCAACGGCGTGGATACGCAAGGTGCCGGACTGAAGTCGAATTTCAATATGGTGAGAGATCGGTTCGGTGCCACCGCGCATGTGCGAGAGTTGAACCTGGGTGATTATCCATATCAGCAGTTGATGAACATGATGGTTCAAACAAAATATAATGGATGGATACTCTTGGAAGCTCGCACCAAGCCAGTCGACAAAATCGCCGCTATGAAGGAACAGCGAGAAGTATTCGAAGGTATGATTGCCACAGCACGAGGTTGAATTCTTGAGCACGACCCAATCCATTGATATCACGCATATCCTTCATAATATTGAAGGAGGTGACGATCATGCATCCGAGCAGTTGCTGCCATTGGTCTATCGCGAGCTCCGTCAACAAGCAGCGCGGCAAATGGTTAAGGAAAATCCAGGTCACACCCTGCAGCCAACGGCACTTGTTCATGAAGCTTACTTGAGGTTGCTGGGGGATGCCGGTCAGCACTGGGAAAATCGCCGTCATTTCTTTGCCGCCGCCGCCGAGGCCATGCGTCGAATCCTGGTTGAAAATGCTCGGCGCAAACAACGGCAACGCCACGGTGGTGAATGGAAACGTGTGGATCTTGCCGGACTTGATGTCGCCGTGACCGCTGAGGATGACCAACTTCTACTCGTGAATGAAGCACTCGCCAAACTCGAAAAAGAAGACCCCGAGAGCGCTGAACTCATTAAACTCAGATTCTTTGTAGGGCTTCCCAACATTCAGGCCGCCAAAATACTCAACATGTCCGAACGCACGGCCAAGCGCAACTGGGCTTATGCTCGCGCCTGGCTTTTTGAGGAAATTACCCGAAATAAATAGTGATTGATAAGATTGGATGAGTGATTCATGACTCCTTTTTTCATGGGTTTTAGCTCGCAACATTGGGCCAGATATCGTTTGCCCAAGCCAGAAGATCGAAGTCAAACTGTCCAAAGTGGAATTAAGCATGGATGAAGTTCTCAAAAGAAAAATCGGGTTCTCAACGCGAATCCGATTTTTCGTGAATGGTAAGTTCTGTTCGCTGTCAGGCTGTCTTATTCTGCGATAAAAACTGGGACGCTTGATCCGGTGTCACCGAATGAGGGGAAGTTGCTCCATCTACAGCATTGAATGGACTGTCAATGCTGTCAGCGCTCATAAGCGGGCCATCGAACTCAATGACGATATTCTTATCAGTTAAGGAGATCGAAGATATGCTTCCTCCGTCAGTAACGGAATCTTTCGCGATACCACTGATACCACCCGAATTATCTTCCATCTCCGCAAACCAGATGTGTTGGCCCTCTGCCAGATCCACTGTCACCGTTCGTGACTGACCGTCTGGCGCAATAATGGGTGCACCATCGATTTCAACCACGACAACATAGTTGCCAGTGTTTTGTTCGGCGGGCGCGTTGCTCACCACGGTACTATCGACCCAAACTTTTCCAAACCTTCCATTGTTGTCGGTTGTTCTTCCCTCGAACACCGTCACCTTGTAACTCCCTGAATTCAATCCTGAAAAACGCATGAGAAGTTCTGTTCTCTCTATGTATGGATCACGGTAGTCGTAATCATCCTTGACGGCGGCGGGAACCATCACGCTATCGTAAACCGCACCGTAAAGCTCCTTGTTTGGGTTGTTTGCAATCTGACCATTCCCAGCATCATTCACCGTGCCTCTAATACTCGCAGAATCTTCTATGGCTTCGCTAATTGGATCTTCAAAAGTCCAAGTTGGAATAACATCCCAGCCGGTCAGTGGCTCAGGAAATTCTTCTGTGAACATGGTCTCGGGATTACCAAAGATTTCACTATCAAATTAATCGACTTCGTATGCCTGAATCTCTGCTTCATTTTGGATATGACCGAAATCGATTTTATAAATTGCTACATAAGAGAAGGCAGCGGTTGTTATCATACCTGTCATTAGTGACCAGGTCAGTAAGTTGGTTTTAGGTGAGTTCACAATCGAATAGTTGAAATACATGATATTTGCAGATGTCTTCAGGGAGTCTTAAGCAATGATGGGAAGTTTGAATCCTGCTCAAGGTCCAAATAGATCAATGGCTTGAATTTGAATAATCACTCGTTTGTTTTTTTGCGCCTATTTGCGAGAATTTGGAATCCCCCCCCCCTTCGAGAAAACATGACCTACAATTGAATGGGCATAAGGGGGTGAAAAAAATAACTAATTTGGCCCAAAAGAATACCTTTCGTCGCATTACATAATATAAGACGTATCATCGCTTGCAATGAGTAACCAATTTTCAAAAGAAAAAGACATATTCGTCGAAGCCGAAGGTATCTCAGACGCTGCGGAAAGACAGCAGTTTCTCGATCGTGCCTGTGGTGGTGACGGAAACTTGCGTGACCGCATCGACAAACTTCTGTCTGCTCATAGTGAAAATAATGATTTCATCCCTGTAGACCCAAATGAGCAAACAAAACTCTCTCTGGAAACGGCTCCACGAGAAGGTGAAGGGTCCATCATCGGTCGCTACAAGCTATTGCAAAACATAGGGGAGGGTGGTTGCGGTGTAGTCTACATGGCTGAGCAGCAAACGCCCGTCGTGCGACGAGTTGCGCTGAAGATCATCAAGCTTGGTATGGATACCAAACAGGTGATTGCTCGATTCGAAGCAGAGCGTCAGGCCCTGGCAATGATGGACCACCCCAACATTTCCAAAGTGTTGGATGCAGGTGCTACGGACAACGGAAGGCCATTTTTCGTTATGGAATTGGTGCGTGGTGTGCGCATAACCGAATTCTGTGACCAACAGAATCTGGACACCAAGGAACGTTTAAAGTTGTTCATGGATGTTTGCAGCGCAATTCAGCATGCCCACCAGAAGGGTGTTATCCACCGAGATATCAAGCCGTCGAACATCCTGGTCACCATGCATGACCACAAGTCAGTGCCTAAAATCATTGATTTCGGTATTGCCAAGGCCACTCAGCAACGCCTGACAGACAAGACACTTTTCACACAATTTCATCAATTCATCGGGACACCAGCATACATGAGCCCTGAACAGGCGCAAATGAGCGGATTAGACGTGGACACGCGCACGGACATCTACTCACTTGGAGTTTTATTATATGAGCTGCTGACCGGTCGCACGCCTCTTGATGCAAAAGAATTGACCAAAGCGGACTATGACGAAATGCGGCGGCGAATCCGTGATGAGGAACCTATCTATCCTTCCACGCAGTTGAGCTCCATGAACCATGCGGAGTTGACCACAACGGCAACACGTAGAAACACCGAGCCAGCGCGTTTGAACCGCATCATGCGAGGGGAGCTGGATTGGATTGTGATGAAGGCTCTCGAAAAAAATAGAAAACGACGATACGAGACTGCAGCCGAACTGGCCCTGGATGTTCAGCGTTATTTGAATTTGGAACCAGTCAAGGCGGCGGCTCCGAGCTCGTTGTATCGATTTCGCAAATTTGCTCGCAGAAATCAAGCAGCGCTCATTACTGCAGCCATCATTCTAATCCTCCTTACCGTAGGATCTGTCGTCAGCACAGGGTTGGCAATCAAAGCAACGATTGCTCAAAGACATGCCGATGCACTTGCCAAAAAATCACAGGCAGCTCAGGAACTTGCCGAATTAAGAGAGCAAGACGCCAACGAACAACGCAACTTAGTGGAAAGGAGTTCACGTGCCTTGCGCCAAAATCTTTACGCATCAGACATGTATCAGGCGCAGCACTTTCTCAGAGACGGAAACATTGCCAAAACGCGTGAGCTCCTCTTGAAATATGCAGTTTCAAAACAGAGTCAAGAGCCGCTGAGAGGGTTTGAATGGCAATACCTTTGGGATCGTTCCAAAGGCGATGAACTTTTTGTTTTTGACGATCTTGAAAGACCAACTGGCGCGCTTGCTTTTTCCAACGATGGATCACTTCTTGCAGCGATCAGTGGGGACGGAAATGTTTGTGTTTGGAGTGTCAGAACGCGCATGCGCGTTGCTATGTTCGAAGCCGACATACAACAGCGCTGGGTCTTCGGGCTTAGGATGCAGTTTTCCAAAGATGACCGCTTCCTATATTTGGGAGGGCAGCGCATTTCCCGACTAAGTGTCAGGGACACATCCGATTGGTCGCAGGTTGCATGTTTCAAAGATGCGAGCTTTCCAGTGATAGAACAGGAAAAAGAAGGGCAATTTGCCGCTTACCATAACGGAAATTTCAAGCTGTTTAATGTTAATCAACAAAGAGAAACGGGCGTTGGGCTTTCTACATTCCCATTGTCCGGAAAAGAAATCCGTAACTACGCTTTTACAACTGACCGTGAAATGATTGCGATTCAAGAGCGCAACAAGGAATTGATTTCTATTCACGATGTTCAATCAGGTCGCAAAATGATGGATTGGCCTCATTCCTCTTCAAAGGACACAGGCCTTATGTCGATTGCTGGTGGTTTACAATATGTAGCGTGGATGCCTGAAATCTGGAATCGAAGTGTGGACGAAGTTCAGTTACGACTATTTCAGCCTTTCGAGGAGCGAGAAATTCAGCTTGAAAATTCGCAGCCCGGTTTGCTCATTGCTGCCGAGTTTTCCCCTGATACCCAATGGTTGGTTGCGGGTGGCTGGGACTACTTACTCCACGTATGGGAACCTTCAACCGGAGCAAAACGCGGCTCATTCAAAGGCCATCTGGACGAAATATTCTGTGTTGCTTTCTCTCCCAATTCAAAGACTTTGGCCTCAGGCGGCAAAGATGGTCGAGTTTACTTGTGGGATCTGCGGTCAATGAATCCAAAACCAGATCTGGAATCTATTGCCTTCAGGAAATCTGCCCGTGACACGGAAGAATTTAGCTCTCGCGAGGAATTTGCAGGCGTTTTCCCTCCGGCATTATGGGCTGAGTTTGAACGAGGCGACGTGGATTATTTCTTTCCATCTGATTTCAAAAGGCGTGGATGGTGTATTTCTCCGGACGGAACGCACCTGGTTCACAGGGTGGAAGATCAATCGCTTGAGATTTTTAATTTAACCGAAAGTAGGTTTGAGGCATCACTGGATGTCATAAAAAGGGAGCGGAGATATGGTCACCATAAGGTCTCCCACACTTTTGTTTCCAATGACCGGTTACTTTACCGAACGAACGATGGGTTTGCCGTTTGGAACGTGAGATACGATCGTAACGAACCAAATAAGATCCCCGAAGACTTCACTGCCTTCAAAGGGGCCTCGTCTGATGGCCGGCTTCTTGCCATGGAACGCGAGAACGAAGAGGCTGGAATAGTGTTATGGGATTTCGACGCAGAGAAAGCCGTCTCTGTGCTAAGTGGTATGGATCATGGATATCATCGAATTGTATTTTCGCCGGATTCGAAGCTTGCGATAGCCACCGGTTGGGATAAGCGAGGTTTGGTATGGAACACGGCAACAGGAGCTGTGCAGCATGTCTTAACCGGACACAAACAAGGGATTCACGCTGCTGCATTTGCGCATGATCATAAATCAATTTGTACGAGCAGTCCTGATGGCACCATTCGTATCTGGCATCTGGAAACTGGTCGTGAAATGCTGACTTTTACTCCTGATGTTTCCGGCGCAGACCGATTGGTTTTTTCAAAAGACAATCAGAAATTGCTGATTCTTGGTATTGATAAAAATTGGATTCTTCGAGTGCCCGGGTTGGACCAAATTGACCAAGGATTGGCCGCAATAGTTAAAGAAAATAACCCTTTATAATCTCATCCATAACCGATATGAAGAGCAAGCCGAAATTAATAAATCCGTCCGAAGTGACCGAGTGGATTCAGCTCACCATCGAAGGCGATGAAGAATCTGCCAAACATTTGATGAATTTCCTCCATCCACAAGTGATGTCAATCGTTCGAGCCAGGCTTCCTCGACGAGGCTGTGTGGAGGATCTGTCGCAAGACATTTTCATACGCATCTTTCGCAAGCTTGAGCAGTACTCCGGTAAAGTTCCACTGAAGCATTGGGTGAGTCGCATCGCTGTCAATATGTGCACCAACGCATACCACAAAGCAAAAGCGAATCAGGAATTGCGTCTTGCAGATCTGGGAGAGGAAGAGGCGATGGTTATTGAATCTTTATCAACAAGTGAAGAGGAGTTAGAGCCTTCTCAAAGTTGGGCCGCACGTGAGCTAGTTGATAAATTGCTCGAGACGCTTAATGTAAAAGATCGGCTTCTAGTTGATTTGGTATGCCTCCGTGGATACACTTACAATCAAGCACGTGAAAAAACGGGTTGGAACACTTCAGCCATGAAAGTCCGTATGTTTAGAATACGAAAGCGGCTTGAAAAAACGCTCGCTCGATTAACTAACGAGACGAGCGGCCCTGTGATTGAATTTCCCCGGGTAGTTGAGAATGTAGTGTCGGGACAAGCTGTGGTGGGCTGCGGGGCATAAATCGATATCTTTGATGTCGAATTTCGGTTTGCTTCTGTTTTCAGTTCCTTGCTCTTTGAAATTCAACGGAAGTTGTTAAACAAAGATCTCCGGCCCTCATCTACATCACCTTCGGGCAACCAAAACCTTTCTGTTCCTGACGCGTCATCAAACGTGGTTTCATCTATCACTGCCGCGTCATCGCGCGCGTCATGTCTGATGGCCATTGAGCGAGTCGAACCCATGGGCCCGAGTTGGCCACTGTAATCACTAGGACTCAAATTACCTTCTATGTAAAACATGATTTCTGAGTGAGTTTCAAAAGCCGATATGTTGGTGTTACGGCATATAGTGCAATTATTCCATAACTGTAATTTCGAGCATGCCTCGAGCGTTCACGAGAAGGTGCTGCCGCTCTGCTTGTAGCTTTGGGGGACCTTTTCGACGCAAGTTCGATCTTATCGGTTGGAGAAAAATACTCGGATTTGGAATTCAGGTATGGTTACAGAGAGCCGGATGTCAGATCTTCCGAAATCCTGTAAAGCCAAGCTGCAAAGGTCGGGACATGCCCATCGTGATCATCAGAATAAATATTTGAAGCCAAGCCAACTTGTTCAAGCATGCGATGCTCCGTGCCATTCATTGGCTTTTGATAGAGCGGGTCACAGCATGCTTGAGCAACAATCCGATGGTGGCGATGATTATCAGCAACTCGATCAAGGTGAACGCGGTGGAGGGTGTTTTTTTCACCATAACAAGTGACACCTTGCTTGCGGCAGTCTGGATTTTTCAGCCTGCTTTTGGATTGATGACTGTCACCTGAAAGGATCCCCGTTCTGTTGTCAATGGCCATCAAGAAGGTAATCCGTCCCCTCCCAAGGGAGCTTTTGAAAATAAATCGGGAACGAAGGACAACTTAGAATGCAATGCCTTCAAGTTTGAGGAGTCGTTTCTTCCAGGAGATACCTCCTGAAAACCCTCCAATCTTGTGATTCGCAGCCAAGACTCGGTGACAGGGAATAATGAGTGGGATCGGGTTTGCTCCACATGCGCTGCCAATGGCACGGACTGCTCTGGTATTTTCGATGGAATTGGCGATTTGACCGTAGGATTGCGTCTCCCCAAAAGGGATTCTCCTTATGGCTCTCCAAACGTTCTGCTGGAACACCGTTCCATCTCTGAGATCGAGACAGGGTAACTGAATTGCACTCATAGATTCGCCTCCCAGATATGCTTGAAGCCACTGGAGAGTTATCTGTTCTTGCGATTGTCTTGCTGTTTCAGGATTTGATTCCGTTTGAGAAAGTTTTTCCTTTGGAAACTGCTCAGGAAACCACAAACGCACCAGTCCTACGGCAGAGAAACAGGTTTTCCAGGTCTCCCCTCTGATTTGTAAGTGCCTTACCTGAAGCTCTTGGTACATTTTAGGGTCTCATTACCGCAAAAATACCACAAAGTATCACGAGAAACAGTGTGAACATTAACAGGAATCGGTTGCGTGCAATACGCTTTTCCCGTCGCAGGGGTTCAATACCCTGCACTCCTCCTGTCGCCATATACTGAACCCATTTGGTTGTATTGGCTTCTTCTGCATCTGTATTTTCCAAGGCAGGATTTTTCTCAGATTGGCGTTTGATCCATCCCATTGGATCCAGTTTCTTGACCCCTTGAGCGTTGTAATGAGCTTGTGGATCTCTGGCGTTATTCTTGAGGCCTAGTGATACATGCTCAATAGTTTCGAACATGGATCGCAACCTTGTATCCCCGGTGTCCCTTTGCTCGTATTTTCCTCGCGAAGATGTGGTGCGTTGATATTTCGGTTCTTGAGTGAATTGTTTTTCCAACTTGCGGATCTCTGCCTTGAGCTCGCGCGCACGATTGTTCAATACCTTGGCTCTGAATGAAAAGGGATCTTTCCCCGCTTGAAGCAGTTTTGAAAAAATGGAGTTTTTGCCTGTCAGTTGCATATGTTTTGATCAAAAGGAATCAACTGGCTTGAGCGAACCATCAGGACCCGCCTTGCAGCCAAATGGAAACCAGGATGAGTATTCCCACTGACAGAACAGCCGCAATCGGCCAGGTCAGCGCCAGCCCGAATTGTGCCCATTGTTTCCACGAAAATTCCTTAAAATCGGCTATGTCAGCAAATGGGGGCAACTTGCGCTTGCTTGCGACATTTACTGATTTTTTGATTACTTTGGCCTTCTCTGGTTGTATTTGTGCTTCAGATTTAGGGTCTAAAACTGGGAATTTGGAAATATTACTGATCCATTCTTTTCGTGCATTTTCGACTGTGATCAACGCCCGTGTTAATTCACGATTCAAGTTCTCCTGATCCCAGTGGTCTTCCGAAAGTATTTCCACTTTTCCGAGATGATCTCGAAATTCGTCCAGTGCCCCGCCCATTCTCTCAAGTTGTCGTTGAGCATCAGATGCCTCTTCTTCAAGGATCGTGATTCCCTTGGTGAGGTTATGGATCATTTCTTCACGGCCCATGCTGAATTCAGAACGTCGCCTTCTCAAATCCTCGAGAGCGATACGCTCCTTCTCGAGGCGATCTTGTTCCTCCTTCAGTGCAGCCAATCGCTGTTGGGTGGTTCCTACCTTGGCTTCAAGCTGCTCTCGCGCCGGCACTCTATTCACTTCGATCGATGAAGAGGTTTGTGCAGTTGGCGTGTCAGTGGACGACGACAAAGGGATTTGCTGCGATTTTTCGAATTCTCTATCTATAAAATCGTTGTCGTCGTGCGGAGTCATGAAAGCAGTCTAATGACAACCAGCTCATCTGTAAAGCGGACGAGGGCATTTTTCCTTTTTTGAATCATAATTTTTAAAAAAAGATGCTCCAGGCGGTCTTGATCTCATTTGGGACCACTTAAATTTCCAGATGCCTGAGTCGCCTTACCCCTATATGGTAGGGCAAATATCCCAACACCAGTGACAGGGCCGCGAAGCATGTCCATCCTGACGCGATAATCCAGATTTGTTGATGATCACGCCAAGGAGATGCCAGAGCGAGTAGTGAGATCCCTCCGACAATATATAGGAAGCTCAGTACAAGACAGAAAGTTCCCCCAAACCCACTGACAATCTTACTTGGATTGTCTTCTTTGAAGTTTGGGTAGATGACGCCCAGCCCCATCGCCAGTCCGTTGAGCGTCAGCGTCATGAAGGCAATGATCAATGTGAAGTAAGCGATCTGAGGCGCTGGCATTTTCAACATGCGGCAGGAGGTGAAAATCAGCGTGCCTGTGATGGCCATGGAAACCAGGCACGCCAGTGTGTATTTGATACTAATGACCTTGTTCAAGCCCAGAGGAGCCATCCCTACAATCCAAAGTCGTTTTCCTTCCAGTGAAAACTGGGGAAATACAAAACGAGTTGTCAGCGTTGCGAGATTCAGTGAACAAGCTCCCAGGTTCATGTAGGAGATCAGGTGGATCCAGAATGGGTTGTTCAGTTGGGATGAAAAGTTTTTAAGATTAATGATATAAGCTGCGAGCAGGCCGAATAGCAGGAGGCTTTGCCCCCACTGAGTTGTATCCCTCCAAAAGACCCTTACATCCTTTACCAAAACGGCTCTACTGTCGCCTGGAATCCAGAAAAGGATCGAACAAAAACGTTCGAGTAAACCCGGACCCCACTGATTCAAACGTTTGGATTTCTTCTCTTGCCAGCGTTGCCACCATTTCCATGAACTTGTCAATGATCCCCTGCTTTGAACGGCCGATGCAGCTTCATAGAAGGGCATGCCCGCCATGGTTGAGGTGATTCGTCCCCAGAATAAACCGTAACTGAGAAGCACTAGCATAAAAAAGAAGGTGGCGCTAAACGCTCCTTCACTCCAGGAGATCACACCTGAAGCCAGCCAATAACTGGGCAAAAACGCAAATTGACTGAATTGAGTATTCTTCAAAAGCCGGTCCAATACCAACATCACGCGCGTTTCGAGCATGTCGTCGGTCACTACGTCAGGTTTAAGCCAGAAGGCTAGTGTGAGCAGGGCCAGGATTGCCAGTCCGAGGGTCGTATATTGGAAAAAACGCCGATCCATGAAGCGCGCCAGCCCGATAGCCGACCAGGCACCAGCAATGGCTGGAAGAATGACAAAAAGCAGGATCATTACCACGGTTAAGGGGTAAAAAGTCCAATCCACGCGTTCTACGATGCCAAATGCCGCCAATAGGGGGGCGATCAGAAATAAAAATGCCCATGATGCCACCAATGTGGATTCCAGAAATTTCCATTGAAAAATACTATTGGGCGAAATCGGCAGACTATGTAAAAAACTCGTTTCCTTGTTACGAAACAGGTTCGAGTAACTGATCACCATGTTACTGATCAGCAAGAGGGCAAACAGAAAGGCGAACAAAATAAAAATCATCCTTTCAACAAGCAGGTCTCCTAACCCGGGAAAAGAGCCAACGAATCTCATGGCCCTGTAAAAAAGTGCGAACGAAAGCCAGCAATATCCAGCTATGAAAGTGAGAACAGTAACCGACAGGAGTTTGGATTGCTTCAGTACCGAGGCAAATCTTCGCCAATGTTGCTTGAGATGCACCCCGGCTAGCAATGCAAAAGCCGATTTTTCAGGGCAAGCAGGATCTATGGGTTCACTGGACGGCATACAGGTTATCTTGATCCCGGGTTATGGTTGGTTGTTTCATCCGGTTCAGCCGTCAGCTGTAGAAAGCTTCTTTCCAGCGCTCCATCTTGACCGGTTTGCTTCTTAAGCTCATCGATCGTACCTATTGCAACTACTTTTCCTTGATGAATGATGCCTATTCGGTCGGCCATCTCCTCTGCAACGGAAAGTTGATGTGTAGAAAGAAAAACTGTCATTCCCTCTCTGGAGCGTTCTTTCAGAATATCTTTGACGATCCTTGCGTGTTGGGGGTCAAGACCTACCATGGGTTCATCTATCACAAACACTTCAGGGTCATGTAAAAGAGCTGACGCTATCGCGACTCTTTGCCGCGTGCCATGCGAGAGACCTTCGATTGATTTATTGATAAAGGGTTCCAGGTGAAAGCGTTTGGTCAGGATACTACTTTCCGAGCGCACGCGATCAGGGGCGATTTTAAATAATTGCCCGGTAAATTGCATAAACTCGAGAGGTGTGAGCTTTTCGTAAAGGAATGGGAAATCGGGGACATATGCCAGCCTCTTCCTTGCCTGCAGTGGCTCACTCTGGATATTATATCCTGCAACAATGACCGATCCCGTTGTTGGTTTGATCAACCCGGCAATCATTTTAATCGTTGTTGTTTTGCCTGCTGCATTCGGGCCGAGTACGGCGAAAAATTCGCCTTTCGGAACCGATAAGTTTATTCCGTTGACGGCGGTTAAGTCTCCAAACTTTTTTACGAGGTCCTTTAACTCTATCATCAGGAACAACCGGCTATCACACGGCTAGAAGTTTTTCAAGCAGCGATAATTGAAAGTTAATTTCTTTAGTTTACAACCGTCAAATTCGGGAGCAGATTAGCCCTCTCTAAGTTCCGAGGAACAAGTCTGGGCTCCATGAAGAATTTTTTTACAAGAAAGTCGCTGCGAGGTAAAATCAGCATTTTAACCATCATCACTAGTTTGCTGGCGATGATTTTGGTGCTTGGTGCTGTTTTTAGTCTCAATTACCAGCGATATTCCAAGGATGAGCTTCTCAAATTCAAGGCACAGGCTGAATTGTTTGCAAAGACGCTTGGCTCGCTGCATCCCACTCCTGCTGAATTGAAAGATACCGGACTTGAAATTTTTTTTTCAAGCACCGAAACCGTACTGGATGCTTATCTTGAAATCGGAGATGAGCGAATGCATTCGCTCATCTCCGATTTCAAGATAAGCATCCAGTACGGTTTCGGTGCTTGAAAAAAAAATTTCAAGTCCGGTATCTTTCAATTCAGCAGGAGTGGGATGCAGCGAGCCAAGCGTCTTTGCAAACAATTCAGCCTGTGCCTTGAATTTGAGAAGCTCATCCTTGGAATATCGCTGGTAATTGAGACTAAAAACAGCACCAAGCACCAAAATCATCGCCAGCAAACTAGTGATGATGGTTAAAATGCTGATTTTACCTCGCAGCGACTTTCTTGTAAAAAAATTCTTCATGGAGCCCAGACTTGTTCCTCGGAACTTAGAGAGGGCTAATCTGCTCCCGAATTTGACGGTTGTAAACTAAAGAAATTAACTTTCAATTATCGCTGCTTGAAAAACTTCTAGCCGTGTGATAGCCGGTTGTTCCTGATGATAGAGTTAAAGGACCTCGTAAAAAAGTTTGGAGACTTAACCGCCGTCAACGGAATAAACTTATCGGTTCCGAAAGGCGAATTTTTCGCCGTACTCGGCCCGAATGCAGCAGGCAAAACAACAACGATTAAAATGATTGCCGGGTTGATCAAACCAACAACGGGATCGGTCATTGTTGCAGGATATAATATCCAGAGTGAGCCACTGCAGGCAAGGAAGAGGCTGGCATATGTCCCCGATTTCCCATTCCTTTACGAAAAGCTCACACCTCTCGAGTTTATGCAATTTACCGGGCAATTATTTAAAATCGCCCCTGATCGCGTGCGCTCGGAAAGTAGTATCCTGACCAAACGCTTTCACCTGGAACCCTTTATCAATAAATCAATCGAAGGTCTCTCGCATGGCACGCGGCAAAGAGTCGCGATAGCGTCAGCTCTTTTACATGACCCTGAAGTGTTTGTGATAGATGAACCCATGGTAGGTCTTGACCCCCAACACGCAAGGATCGTCAAAGATATTCTGAAAGAACGCTCCAGAGAGGGAATGACAGTTTTTCTTTCTACACATCAACTTTCCGTTGCAGAGGAGATGGCCGACCGAATAGGCATCATTCATCAAGGAAAAGTAGTTGCAATAGGTACGATCGATGAGCTTAAGAAGCAAACCGGTCAAGATGGAGCGCTGGAAAGAAGCTTTCTACAGCTGACGGCTGAACCGGATGAAACAACCAACCATAACCCGGGATCAAGATAACCTGTATGCCGTCCAGTGAACCCATAGATCCTGCTTGCCCTGAAAAATCGGCTTTTGCATTGCTAGCCGGGGTGCATCTCAAGCAACATTGGCGAAGATTTGCCTCGGTACTGAAGCAATCCAAACTCCTGTCGGTTACTGTTCTCACTTTCATAGCTGGATATTGCTGGCTTTCGTTCGCACTTTTTTACAGGGCCATGAGATTCGTTGGCTCTTTTCCCGGGTTAGGAGACCTGCTTGTTGAAAGGATGATTTTTATTTTGTTCGCCTTTCTGTTTGCCCTCTTGCTGATCAGTAACATGGTGATCAGTTACTCGAACCTGTTTCGTAACAAGGAAACGAGTTTTTTACATAGTCTGCCGATTTCGCCCAATAGTATTTTTCAATGGAAATTTCTGGAATCCACATTGGTGGCATCATGGGCATTTTTATTTCTGATCGCCCCCCTATTGGCGGCATTTGGCATCGTAGAACGCGTGGATTGGACTTTTTACCCCTTAACCGTGGTAATGATCCTGCTTTTTGTCATTCTTCCAGCCATTGCTGGTGCCTGGTCGGCTATCGGGCTGGCGCGCTTCATGGATCGGCGTTTTTTCCAATATACGACCCTCGGACTGGCAATCCTGGCCCTGCTCACACTAGCCTTCTGGCTTAAACCTGACGTAGTGACCGACGACATGCTCGAAACGCGCGTGATGTTGGTATTGGACCGGCTTTTGAAGAATACTCAATTCAGTCAATTTGCGTTTTTGCCCAGTTATTGGCTGGCTTCAGGTGTGATCTCCTGGAGTGAAGGAGCGTTTAGCGCCACCTTCTTTTTTATGCTAGTGCTTCTCAGTTACGGTTTATTCTGGGGACGAATCACCTCAACCATGGCGGGCATGCCCTTCTATGAAGCTGCATCGGCCGTTCAAAGCAGGGGATCATTGACAAGTTCATGGAAATGGTGGCAACGCTGGCAAGAGAAGAAATCCAAACGTTTGAATCAGTGGGGTCCGGGTTTACTCGAACGTTTTTGTTCGATCCTTTTCTGGATTCCAGGCGACAGTAGAGCCGTTTTGGTAAAGGATGTAAGGGTCTTTTGGAGGGATACAACTCAGTGGGGGCAAAGCCTCCTGCTATTCGGCCTGCTCGCAGCTTATATCATTAATCTTAAAAACTTTTCATCCCAACTGAACAACCCATTCTGGATCCACCTGATCTCCTACATGAACCTGGGAGCTTGTTCACTGAATCTCGCAACGCTGACAACTCGTTTTGTATTTCCCCAGTTTTCACTGGAAGGAAAACGACTTTGGATTGTAGGGATGGCTCCTCTGGGCTTGAACAAGGTCATTAGTATCAAATACACACTGGCGTGCCTGGTTTCCATGGCCATCACAGGCACGCTGATTTTCACCTCCTGCCGCATGTTGAAAATGCCAGCGCCTCAGATCGCTTACTTCACATTGATCATTGCCTTCATGACGCTGACGCTCAACGGACTGGCGATGGGGCTGGGCGTCATCTACCCAAACTTCAAAGAAGACAATCCAAGTAAGATTGTCAGTGGGTTTGGGGGAACTTTCTGTCTTGTACTGAGCTTCCTATATATTGTCGGAGGGATCTCACTACTCGCTCTGGCATCTCCTTGGCGTGATCATCAACAAATCTGGATTATCGCGTCAGGATGGACATGCTTCGCGGCCCTGTCACTGGTGTTGGGATATTTGCCCTACCATATAGGGGTAAGGCGACTCAGGCATCTGGAAATTTAAGTGGTCCCAAATGAGATCAAGACCGCCTGGAGCATCTTTTTTTAAAAATTATGATTCAAAAAAGGAAAAATGCCCTCGTCCGCTTTACAGATGAGCTGGTTGTCATTAGACTGCTTTCATGACTCCGCACGACGACAACGATTTTATAGATAGAGAATTCGAAAAATCGCAGCAAATCCCTTTGTCGTCGTCCACTGACACGCCAACTGCACAAACCTCTTCATCGATCGAAGTGAATAGAGTGCCGGCGCGAGAGCAGCTTGAAGCCAAGGTAGGAACCACCCAACAGCGATTGGCTGCACTGAAGGAGGAACAAGATCGCCTCGAGAAGGAGCGTATCGCTCTCGAGGATTTGAGAAGGCGACGTTCTGAATTCAGCATGGGCCGTGAAGAAATGATCCATAACCTCACCAAGGGAATCACGATCCTTGAAGAAGAGGCATCTGATGCTCAACGACAACTTGAGAGAATGGGCGGGGCACTGGACGAATTTCGAGATCATCTCGGAAAAGTGGAAATACTTTCGGAAGACCACTGGGATCAGGAGAACTTGAATCGTGAATTAACACGGGCGTTGATCACAGTCGAAAATGCACGAAAAGAATGGATCAGTAATATTTCCAAATTCCCAGTTTTAGACCCTAAATCTGAAGCACAAATACAACCAGAGAAGGCCAAAGTAATCAAAAAATCAGTAAATGTCGCAAGCAAGCGCAAGTTGCCCCCATTTGCTGACATAGCCGATTTTAAGGAATTTTCGTGGAAACAATGGGCACAATTCGGGCTGGCGCTGACCTGGCCGATTGCGGCTGTTCTGTCAGTGGGAATACTCATCCTGGTTTCCATTTGGCTGCAAGGCGGGTCCTGATGGTTCGCTCAAGCCAGTTGATTCCTTTTGATCAAAACATATGCAACTGACAGGCAAAAACTCCATTTTTTCAAAACTGCTTCAAGCGGGGAAAGATCCCTTTTCATTCAGAGCCAAGGTATTGAACAATCGTGCGCGCGAGCTCAAGGCAGAGATCCGCAAGTTGGAAAAACAATTCACTCAAGAACCGAAATATCAACGCACCACATCTTCGCGAGGAAAATACGAGCAAAGGGACACCGGGGATACAAGGTTGCGATCCATGTTCGAAACTATTGAGCATGTATCACTAGGCCTCAAGAATAACGCCAGAGATCCACAAGCTCATTACAACGCTCAAGGGGTCAAGAAACTGGATCCAATGGGATGGATCAAACGCCAATCTGAGAAAAATCCTGCCTTGGAAAATACAGATGCAGAAGAAGCCAATACAACCAAATGGGTTCAGTATATGGCGACAGGAGGAGTGCAGGGTATTGAACCCCTGCGACGGGAAAAGCGTATTGCACGCAACCGATTCCTGTTAATGTTCACACTGTTTCTCGTGATACTTTGTGGTATTTTTGCGGTAATGAGACCCTAAAATGTACCAAGAGCTTCAGGTAAGGCACTTACAAATCAGAGGGGAGACCTGGAAAACCTGTTTCTCTGCCGTAGGACTGGTGCGTTTGTGGTTTCCTGAGCAGTTTCCAAAGGAAAAACTTTCTCAAACGGAATCAAATCCTGAAACAGCAAGACAATCGCAAGAACAGATAACTCTCCAGTGGCTTCAAGCATATCTGGGAGGCGAATCTATGAGTGCAATTCAGTTACCCTGTCTCGATCTCAGAGATGGAACGGTGTTCCAGCAGAACGTTTGGAGAGCCATAAGGAGAATCCCTTTTGGGGAGACGCAATCCTACGGTCAAATCGCCAATTCCATCGAAAATACCAGAGCAGTCCGTGCCATTGGCAGCGCATGTGGAGCAAACCCGATCCCACTCATTATTCCCTGTCACCGAGTCTTGGCTGCGAATCACAAGATTGGAGGGTTTTCAGGAGGTATCTCCTGGAAGAAACGACTCCTCAAACTTGAAGGCATTGCATTCTAAGTTGTCCTTCGTTCCCGATTTATTTTCAAAAGCTCCCTTGGGAGGGGACGGATTACCTTCTTGATGGCCATTGACAACAGAACGGGGATCCTTTCAGGTGACAGTCATCAATCCAAAAGCAGGCTGAAAAATCCAGACTGCCGCAAGCAAGGTGTCACTTGTTATGGTGAAAAAAACACCCTCCACCGCGTTCACCTTGATCGAGTTGCTGATAATCATCGCCACCATCGGATTGTTGCTCAAGCATGCTGTGACCCGCTCTATCAAAAGCCAATGAATGGCACGGAGCATCGCATGCTTGAACAAGTTGGCTTGGCTTCAAATATTTATTCTGATGATCACGATGGGCATGTCCCGACCTTTGCAGCTTGGCTTTACAGGATTTCGGAAGATCTGACATCCGGCTCTCTGTAACCATACCTGAATTCCAAATCCGAGTATTTTTCTCCAACCGATAAGATCGAACTTGCGTCGAAAAGGTCCCCCAAAGCTACAAGCAGAGCGGCAGCACCTTCTCGTGAACGCTCGAGGCATGCTCGAAATTACAGTTATGGAATAATTGCACTATATGCCGTAACACCAACATATCGGCTTTTGAAACTCACTCAGAAATCATGTTTTACATAGAAGGTAATTTGAGTCCTAGTGATTACAGTGGCCAACTCGGGCCCATGGGTTCGACTCGCTCAATGGCCATCAGACATGACGCGCGCGATGACGCGGCAGTGATAGATGAAACCACGTTTGATGACGCGTCAGGAACAGAAAGGTTTTGGTTGCCCGAAGGTGATGTAGATGAGGGCCGGAGATCTTTGTTTAACAACTTCCGTTGAATTTCAAAGAGCAAGGAACTGAAAACAGAAGCAAACCGAAATTCGACATCAAAGATATCGATTTATGCCCCGCAGCCCACCACAGCTTGTCCCGACACTACATTCTCAACTACCCGGGGAAATTCAATCACAGGGCCGCTCGTCTCGTTAGTTAATCGAGCGAGCGTTTTTTCAAGCCGCTTTCGTATTCTAAACATACGGACTTTCATGGCTGAAGTGTTCCAACCCGTTTTTTCACGTGCTTGATTGTAAGTGTATCCACGGAGGCATACCAAATCAACTAGAAGCCGATCTTTTACATTAAGCGTCTCGAGCAATTTATCAACTAGCTCACGTGCGGCCCAACTTTGAGAAGGCTCTAACTCCTCTTCACTTGTTGATAAAGATTCAATAACCATCGCCTCTTCCTCTCCCAGATCTGCAAGACGCAATTCCTGATTCGCTTTTGCTTTGTGGTATGCGTTGGTGCACATATTGACAGCGATGCGACTCACCCAATGCTTCAGTGGAACTTTACCGGAGTACTGCTCAAGCTTGCGAAAGATGCGTATGAAAATGTCTTGCGACAGATCCTCCACACAGCCTCGTCGAGGAAGCCTGGCTCGAACGATTGACATCACTTGTGGATGGAGGAAATTCATCAAATGTTTGGCAGATTCTTCATCGCCTTCGATGGTGAGCTGAATCCACTCGGTCACTTCGGACGGATTTATTAATTTCGGCTTGCTCTTCATATCGGTTATGGATGAGATTATAAAGGGTTATTTTCTTTAACTATTGCGGCCAATCCTTGGTCAATTTGGTCCAACCCGGGCACTCGAAGAATCCAATTTTTATCAATACCAAGAATCAGCAATTTCTGATTGTCTTTTGAAAAAACCAATCGGTCTGCGCCGGAAACATCAGGAGTAAAAGTCAGCATTTCACGACCAGTTTCCAGATGCCAGATACGAATGGTGCCATCAGGACTGCTCGTACAAATTGATTTATGATCATGCGCAAATGCAGCAGCGTGAATCCCTTGTTTGTGTCCGGTTAAGACATGCTGCACAGCTCCTGTTGCCGTGTTCCATACCAAACCTCGCTTATCCCAACCGGTGGCTATCGCAAGCTTCGAATCCGGCGAAAATACAATTCGATGATATCCATGATCCATACCACTTAGCACAGAGACGGCTTTCTCTGCGTCGAAATCCCATAACACTATTCCAGCCTCTTCGTTCTCGCGTTCCATGGCAAGAAGCCGGCCATCAGACGAGGCCCCTTTGAAGGCAGTGAAGTCTTCGGGGATCTTATTTGGTTCGTTACGATCGTATCTCACGTTCCAAACGGCAAACCCATCGTTCGTTCGGTAAAGTAACCGGTCATTGGAAACAAAAGTGTGGGAGACCTTATGGTGACCATATCTCCGCTCCCTTTTTATGACATCCAGTGATGCCTCAAACCTACTTTCGGTTAAATTAAAAATCTCAAGCGATTGATCTTCCACCCTGTGAACCAGGTGCGTTCCGTCCGGAGAAATACACCATCCACGCCTTTTGAAATCAGATGGAAAGAAATAATCCACGTCGCCTCGTTCAAACTCAGCCCATAATGCCGGAGGGAAAACGCCTGCAAATTCCTCGCGAGAGCTAAATTCTTCCGTGTCACGGGCAGATTTCCTGAAGGCAATAGATTCCAGATCTGGTTTTGGATTCATTGACCGCAGATCCCACAAGTAAACTCGACCATCTTTGCCGCCTGAGGCCAAAGTCTTTGAATTGGGAGAGAAAGCAACACAGAATATTTCGTCCAGATGGCCTTTGAATGAGCCGCGTTTTGCTCCGGTTGAAGGTTCCCATACGTGGAGTAAGTAGTCCCAGCCACCCGCAACCAACCATTGGGTATCAGGGGAAAACTCGGCAGCAATGAGCAAACCGGGCTGCGAATTTTCAAGCTGAATTTCTCGCTCCTCGAAAGGCTGAAATAGTCGTAACTGAACTTCGTCCACACTTCGATTCCAGATTTCAGGCATCCACGCTACATATTGTAAACCACCAGCAATCGACATAAGGCCTGTGTCCTTTGAAGAGGAATGAGGCCAATCCATCATTTTGCGACCTGATTGAACATCGTGAATAGAAATCAATTCCTTGTTGCGCTCTTGAATCGCAATCATTTCACGGTCAGTTGTAAAAGCGTAGTTACGGATTTCTTTTCCGGACAATGGGAATGTAGAAAGCCCAACGCCCGTTTCTCTTTGTTGATTAACATTAAACAGCTTGAAATTTCCGTTATGGTAAGCGGCAAATTGCCCTTCTTTTTCCTGTTCTATCACTGGAAAGCTCGCATCTTTGAAACATGCAACCTGCGACCAATCGGATGTGTCCCTGACACTTAGTCGGGAAATGCGCTGCCCTCCCAAATATAGGAAGCGGTCATCTTTGGAAAACTGCATCCTAAGCCCGAAGACCCAGCGCTGTTGTATGTCGGCTTCGAACATAGCAACGCGCATGCGCGTTCTGACACTCCAAACACAAACATTTCCGTCCCCACTGATCGCTGCAAGAAGTGATCCATCGTTGGAAAAAGCAAGCGCGCCAGTTGGTCTTTCAAGATCGTCAAAAACAAAAAGTTCATCGCCTTTGGAACGATCCCAAAGGTATTGCCATTCAAACCCTCTCAGCGGCTCTTGACTCTGTTTTGAAACTGCATATTTCAAGAGGAGCTCACGCGTTTTGGCAATGTTTCCGTCTCTGAGAAAGTGCTGCGCCTGATACATGTCTGATGCGTAAAGATTTTGGCGCAAGGCACGTGAACTCCTTTCCACTAAGTTGCGTTGTTCGTTGGCGTCTTGCTCTCTTAATTCGGCAAGTTCCTGAGCTGCCTGTGATTTTTTGGCAAGTGCATCGGCATGTCTTTGAGCAATCGTTGCTTTGATTGCCAACCCTGTGCTGACGACAGATCCTACGGTAAGGAGGATTAGAATGATGGCTGCAGTAATGAGCGCTGCTTGATTTCTGCGAGCAAATTTGCGAAATCGATACAACGAGCTCGGAGCCGCCGCCTTGACTGGTTCCAAATTCAAATAACGCTGAACATCCAGGGCCAGTTCGGCTGCAGTCTCGTATCGTCGTTTTCTATTTTTTTCGAGAGCCTTCATCACAATCCAATCCAGCTCCCCTCGCATGATGCGGTTCAAACGCGCTGGCTCGGTGTTTCTACGTGTTGCCGTTGTGGTCAACTCCGCATGGTTCATGGAGCTCAACTGCGTGGAAGGATAGATAGGTTCCTCATCACGGATTCGCCGCCGCATTTCGTCATAGTCCGCTTTGGTCAATTCTTTTGCATCAAGAGGCGTGCGACCGGTCAGCAGCTCATATAATAAAACTCCAAGTGAGTAGATGTCCGTGCGCGTGTCCACGTCTAATCCGCTCATTTGCGCCTGTTCAGGGCTCATGTATGCTGGTGTCCCGATGAATTGATGAAATTGTGTGAAAAGTGTCTTGTCTGTCAGGCGTTGCTGAGTGGCCTTGGCAATACCGAAATCAATGATTTTAGGCACTGACTTGTGGTCATGCATGGTGACCAGGATGTTCGACGGCTTGATATCTCGGTGGATAACACCCTTCTGGTGGGCATGCTGAATTGCGCTGCAAACATCCATGAACAACTTTAAACGTTCCTTGGTGTCCAGATTCTGTTGGTCACAGAATTCGGTTATGCGCACACCACGCACCAATTCCATAACGAAAAATGGCCTTCCGTTGTCCGTAGCACCTGCATCCAACACTTTGGAAATGTTGGGGTGGTCCATCATTGCCAGGGCCTGACGCTCTGCTTCGAATCGAGCAATCACCTGTTTGGTATCCATACCAAGCTTGATGATCTTCAGCGCAACTCGTCGCACGACGGGCGTTTGCTGCTCAGCCATGTAGACTACACCGCAACCACCCTCCCCTATGTTTTGCAATAGCTTGTAGCGACCGATGATGGACCCTTCACCTTCTCGTGGAGCCGTTTCCAGAGAGAGTTTTGTTTGCTCATTTGGGTCTACAGGGATGAAATCATTATTTTCACTATGAGCAGACAGAAGTTTGTCGATGCGGTCACGCAAGTTTCCGTCACCACCACAGGCACGATCGAGAAACTGCTGTCTTTCCGCAGCGTCTGAGATACCTTCGGCTTCGACGAATATGTCTTTTTCTTTTGAAAATTGGTTACTCATTGCAAGCGATGATACGTCTTATATTATGTAATGCGACGAAAGGTATTCTTTTGGGCCAAATTAGTTATTTTTTTCACCCCCTTATGCCCATTCAATTGTAGGTCATGTTTTCTCGAAGGGGGGGGGGATTCCAAATTCTCGCAAATAGGCGCAAAAAAACAAACGAGTGATTATTCAAATTCAAGCCATTGATCTATTTGGACCTTGAGCAGGATTCAAACTTCCCATCATTGCTTAAGACTCCCTGAAGACATCTGCAAATATCATGTATTTCAACTATTCGATTGTGAACTCACCTAAAACCAACTTACTGACCTGGTCACTAATGACAGGTATGATAACAACCGCTGCCTTCTCTTATGTAGCAATTTATAAAATCGATTTCGGTCATATCCAAAATGAAGCAGAGATTCAGGCATACGAAGTCGATTAATTTGATAGTGAAATCTTTGGTAATCCCGAGACCATGTTCACAGAAGAATTTCCTGAGCCACTGACCGGCTGGGATGTTATTCCAACTTGGACTTTTGAAGATCCAATTAGCGAAGCCATAGAAGATTCTGCGAGTATTAGAGGCACGGTGAATGATGCTGGGAATGGTCAGATTGCAAACAACCCAAACAAGGAGCTTTACGGTGCGGTTTACGATAGCGTGATGGTTCCCGCCGCCGTCAAGGATGATTACGACTACCGTGATCCATACATAGAGAGAACAGAACTTCTCATGCGTTTTTCAGGATTGAATTCAGGGAGTTACAAGGTGACGGTGTTCGAGGGAAGAACAACCGACAACAATGGAAGGTTTGGAAAAGTTTGGGTCGATAGTACCGTGGTGAGCAACGCGCCCGCCGAACAAAACACTGGCAACTATGTTGTCGTGGTTGAAATCGATGGTGCACCCATTATTGCGCCAGACGGTCAGTCACGAACGGTGACAGTGGATCTGGCAGAGGGCCAACACATCTGGTTTGCGGAGATGGAAGATAATTCGGGTGGTATCAGTGGTATCGCGAAAGATTCCGTTACTGACGGAGGAAGCATATCTTCGATCTCCTTAACTGATAAGAATATCGTCATTGAGTTCGATGGCCCGCTTATGAGCGCTGACAGCATTGACAGTCCATTCAATGCTGTAGATGGAGCAACTTCCCCTCATTCGGTGACACCGGATCAAGCGTCCCAGTTTTTATCGCAGAATAAGACAGCCTGACAGCGAACAGAACTTACCATTCACGAAAAATCGGATTCGCGTTGAGAACCCGATTTTTCTTTTGAGAACTTCATCCATGCTTAATTCCACTTTGGACAGTTTGACTTCGATCTTCTGGCTTGGGCAAACGATATCTGGCCCAATGTTGCGAGCTAAAACCCATGAAAAAAGGAGTCATGAATCACTCATCCAATCTTATCAATCACTATTTATTTCGGGTAATTTCCTCAAAAAGCCAGGCGCGAGCATAAGCCCAGTTGCGCTTGGCCGTGCGTTCGGACATGTTGAGTATTTTGGCGGCCTGAATGTTGGGAAGCCCTACAAAGAATCTGAGTTTAATGAGTTCAGCGCTCTCGGGGTCTTCTTTTTCGAGTTTGGCGAGTGCTTCATTCACGAGTAGAAGTTGGTCATCCTCAGCGGTCACGGCGACATCAAGTCCGGCAAGATCCACACGTTTCCATTCACCACCGTGGCGTTGCCGTTGTTTGCGCCGAGCATTTTCAACCAGGATTCGACGCATGGCCTCGGCGGCGGCGGCAAAGAAATGACGGCGATTTTCCCAGTGCTGACCGGCATCCCCCAGCAACCTCAAGTAAGCTTCATGAACAAGTGCCGTTGGCTGCAGGGTGTGACCTGGATTTTCCTTAACCATTTGCCGCGCTGCTTGTTGACGGAGCTCGCGATAGACCAATGGCAGCAACTGCTCGGATGCATGATCGTCACCTCCTTCAATATTATGAAGGATATGCGTGATATCAATGGATTGGGTCGTGCTCAAGAATTCAACCTCGTGCTGTGGCAATCATACCTTCGAATACTTCTCGCTGTTCCTTCATAGCGGCGATTTTGTCGACTGGCTTGGTGCGAGCTTCCAAGAGTATCCATCCATTATATTTTGTTTGAACCATCATGTTCATCAACTGCTGATATGGATAATCACCCAGGTTCAACTCTCGCACATGCGCGGTGGCACCGAACCGATCTCTCACCATATTGAAATTCGACTTCAGTCCGGCACCTTGCGTATCCACGCCGTTGGAGTTCCAGCAAACGCCAACATTGGGGTGGTCTGCCATATCGAAAATCGCTTTCATGACAGGTAAATCGCTCGTACCTTTGCCGTGAGCCTCCACACGAATTTCCTGTCCCCAATCATCCCCGTATGCAGCGACTTCATTTAACGCACGTCCAATCTGAAGAATGCTTTTCTCTTTGGACACCCCTTGGGCAAATCCATTGGGTTTCACTTTGACCCCGCTACCACCACAATCATGCATCAAACGAATATATTTTTTGGTCAACTCAATATTGGCCTTGAGTTTTTCTGATTCAGCATCATGAAATTGGGCATTTGAACCGTAACCAACCAGAGAAACTGAGCTATCCTTGAAACGATCGCGCACTTCCCTGCGTTCAGCAGCAGACAATGAAGGTTCCACCCCGTGAGCATGCTGAGTGCGAGTTTCAACACCCCCTATGCCCGCTTCCTCACAAGAACGAATCAAATCAGGAAGTTTCATATCCTTACCCCAGAGATAAGTTACCAAACCAAATTTCATCTTGGTACGGACGGCAGCTTCATCTGCGTGAAGTAAACTCGAAGTTCGCATCCCAGCCGTCAGGGATGCGGCCATAAGCGAACTGTTACTCAGGAAAGATCTGCGAGTTAAAACATTGGTGTCCATGATTTAAACATATGCCAATTGAATGGGTTTCGACAAGCTTTGATCCGCTAAGGGATAAGCATAGGTATGCGAGGAGCAGGTTCGCATTCAAACCAGTAATCAAGCCAAAAAAATGCACCGTCCTCGTGTCTAGAACACAGCAGGAGTAAAAAATAAAAAATCGCAAAGAAAGCCTACTCATTGACAGCGGCCTTCCCTCGTTTAGGTTGAACCTCATGCCCAAAAAGAAACGGGAAACTTGCATCCAACTACGTGGGGTTCGTCACAACAATCTCAAGAATTTTGATTTGGATCTCCCCCTTGGGAAGTTAATTGTAATCACCGGCCTGAGTGGTTCAGGCAAAAGCTCACTTGCATTTGATACTCTCTATGCAGAAGGTCAACGACGCTACATCGAAACCTTTACTCCCTATGCGCGTCAATTTTTTGACCGAATGGACAAACCCAGAGTAGACAAAATCGAGGGAATTCCACCTGCCATTGCGATTCAACAACGCAATACCGTCAAGACCACTCGATCCACAATCGGAACGATGACGGAAATCTGCGACCACGTGAAATCTTTATGGGCTCAGAAGGCAGACCTCTATTGCTCAGAGTGTGGTGAAATCGTGATGGAAGAAGACATTGAATCGATCTGGAAATACTGGATTGAATCCGCCTCGGACGAAACCGTCCTCATCTCTTTTGATGTTCCGTTAAGCCCTAAACTGTCTCTGAAGGAATCTGTCAATCTGGTGAAACAGCAAGGCTTCAGCCGAATCTTCCTTGAAAATGAACCCATGAGGCTTGATGAATCGTTGCCTCATTTGGAAAAAAACAAGGAGACCACCCTGACTATTATTCAGGATCGTATCAAACTGACAACACGAATGCGTTCGAGATTCACCGAAGCCTGCGAACAGGCATATCACTTCGGCAAGGGGCATTTGAGGGTGCATCCCGCCAAAACTACATACCAATCTGCGTCAAGAACTAGAAAACATTCCAGAGACCGACATTGTTCGACATGTAAAATCGACTACAAGTTGCCTACAACTTCTCTGTTCAGTTTCAACAATCCTGCAGGTGCTTGCCAGGAATGCAAAGGTTTTGGGCGGATCATCACCATTGACTACAAATTGGTTATTCCAGATGAAAACATCACACTGAAACAAGGTGTCATTAAACCATGGCAAACCGGTCATGGCATGGAATGCCACAGGGACATGATGTCGTTCTGCAAGAAACGAAAGATTCCAACGGATACCCCATTCAAGAAATTAACAAAATCTCAGCAAAACTGGGTTATTGAAGGAGATCAAGGTTATGGAAGCGATGCAAATCATCAATGGCCCAAGGCTTGGTATGGAGTGCGAGGATACTTTAGATGGCTGGAATCCAAATCCTACAAAATGCATGTGCGCGTTCTACTGGCTCGCTATCGGTCCTACACAATCTGTCCTTCATGCGAAGGAGCTCGATTTCAACCCGAGGCATTAAACTATCGCATGCATTTGCTGGGACCTTCGAGTGACTCCTTGACACTGCCGGAATTTTACAAACTCCCGCTTTCAAAATGTCTGGAGATCGTCGAGTCATGGCAAAAACAATTCAAACCGAAAGTCAATGAACCGATGGGACTTATTTTAAATGAAGTACAGTCCAGACTTAAATTCATGGTTGAGGTCGGGCTTTCATACCTGACTCTGGATCGTCCAACACGCAGTTTATCTGGAGGTGAGACTGAACGAGTAAATCTCACCAGCTGCCTGGGAACACGCTTGGTTAACACCCTGTATGTCCTTGATGAACCAAGTGTGGGTCTCCACCCCAAGGACACTCAGAAACTCATCACAACCCTCAAACACTTGCGCGACCAGCAAAACACAGTCGTGGTGGTAGAGCATGAGGCTCAAATGATGCTCGCAGCGGACCAGATCATCGACATCGGACCCGGTCACGGTGCAGAGGGAGGCAACGTGGTTTTTCAGGGTTCGGCGAAACAGCTCATGAATTCCAAACGATCTCTAACAGGACAATATTTGTCGACTGTGAAAACGATCGATGCATTCCGAGGACGCACTGTTCAACCGAAGCGTAAAACTCAATGGATGCAGATCAAAAATGCTTCGAAGCATAATCTGAAAAATATTGAAGTTAATATTCCATTGAATCGACTGGTTTGTATCTCCGGGGTAAGTGGTTCAGGAAAAACAACTCTTGTTCGTGAGGTCCTGATACCAATGCTGAGAGATCGATTGAATCATGATCTGACCTCAGAGAAAACTTATGACGGTGATAACAGCTCAGAACAAGCAGTGGACGCCCCCCCCAAGGCTAAAGTTACCATTCAAGGACATCAGAGCATTGACGAAGCGGTGCTTGTTGATCAATCGCCAATCGGAAGGACCCCGCGATCTAATCCAGCCGTTTACGTGGGAGCGTTCGACGCGATACGTGAATTGTTTGCAAAAACTCCTACCGCTCGTCAGAAAGGCTACAAGGCAGGGCATTTCAGTTTCAACTCACGCACGGGTCAGTGCCAGCATTGTCGTGGCGTCGGTTTTGAAAAAATCGAGATGCAATTCTTGAGTGATGTTTTTATTCAATGCGAAGAATGCGAAGGTCGTCGATTCAGACCCCAGATCCTTGAAATAAAATTGATGGAAACCGGCTCAGCGCAACTTGCGGACGCT
>JBDQII010000002.1:0-42069 GCA_040264395.1 Verrucomicrobiota bacterium | reverse complement strand
GATTTCACCAAGCTTCATATCCTGATGATATCGCACTTCGAGCTTTCCGACACGACCGCATCCGCCATTCGTGTGGAACAGAGCGGGGCTCTCCGGGCAGAAATGGGTCTTGCCACCGGGCTCGATAATGAGACGGAGGATTGAGCACTTCTGGTCGCCAAGAAAATCGCCGTAGACAATCCACTTTGCGTCCACTCCGTCGCCTGTGAATGCTTCAGCTCTGATTGCCGGACGCGCATTTTTCCGCACGAAATCTGGATCCTGGTTCGCTTCGAAGTCGAACGTATCAACCAGGAACTCCCAGTCTTGGTGTTTGTCCTTCGGATAGTCCTCTTCCCGGCATGCATAAAACGCATCGGCTGCTCCAATACGTCCATCAAGCGTCAGATCCTCGGCAAGGAAATGTTCGTCCATCGTGACGTGCAGCTCGTGTGTGCAGAGGTCCGTCGGCGAGTGCAGCACGCCATTCGGCATGACGAAGCCATTGTCAATGTGCATCATCGTGTGCGGCGACAAATGCCGAACGCCGTTATACTCCCCCTGCCCGAAGCGTTTCATGCAGGCAAGGAACTGATCCTTCGTTACAAACGGGTAGAGTCCCATTGCTGTGGTGTGATAATGCGACGGACTGACTCCAGGGTTATCGTATGAATTGATGTCGTACACTTCCCACTTCGCCCAGTGAAGGTGATGCGGAATCGGATTCAGATTGTCGAATTTCTTCGACACAATCGGCCAGGTCGGATCGCCGAACATGGATTTCGAAAAGGCCGTCATCTTCTCACCTATGATAGCTTCCGGTTTGGCGACGATCAAATCCTGCAGCGAGATGAACTGGCCGTTCGGCGTGAGAACGTGCGATTCCCCCTCGCGAAATGGCGCCTTGTTCGTGCGGGTATCGATGACTCCGGTCACGATGGGAACGGTGCAGCACATCCAAAGCTCATCCAGCCCAGTCCCGTTCATGTAATCTGGATAGTATGACTGCGCATCCAGCCGAATTCGTTTTCCTGGCGTACAAAATGTCCGGCCGGCGTAACGATGTAGAAGTTGCAACACTCCGCCGTGTTTGTTGAGGCAATCATCGAGAATCGAATTCGGTCCTGCGCCGGATCCGTCGATCACATCTTGTTGAGGGTACTCGTGCAGTTTATCAGGGAGAATTGAGGTCTGAACAGCCATGGTCTATGAATTTAGGTGAGTTGGAATATTTACAATATGTTCAATCTGTTAAAACACAACGAGGCAGGCCAGGGCCCCGTAAGCTCGATTTGATAATCAACTTTAAAGATTAAGAAAGGGAGTAGCAAGAGTGAATGGCTCTGATTTGCAAGCCACCTGTTGACTCAAAAAGAATGCCACCGGCACTCCCCATTCCAGGATTCACGATCGCATACCCGAGTTCGAACATTGGGTCAGCATGAGTGCCGAAGGCGTCCACAAATCTCCATGCTTTTTTGTTTTATAGCCGCTCCTGTTGCTCTTTTTGTGTTTTTGTTTGTTAGCGTTTGTACGCTAATTTTGATGGCACCCGGGTGATCAACATAAGAAGCTTCAAATTTTGGCATGATGAAGGCGACAGTCGTTTTATCTTCCATTTTATTCCTTAATTTTGATTTGTTAGAGCGCCGATTAAGTCATCAGGAACAGGCATTAAAATCATCCCTGCGGCTTAACGAAAAAGTTAAATTTATCAATTTTCGGCGGATGTTGGCGCCGCGCATAAAATAAACACACAGCTTTCGGGGCTAAATGGATGCCTAAAACACCATTCAAATTTACTCTTGCCATCTTCCCGCGGCTTTGAAACGATTCGTCCTCTAAGCGCCATTATGAAGCTCATTCAAAAAATCACTCTACTTTCATTATGTTTTGCTTTTGTGCATTCAATAGCAGCGTCTGATCTTATCGTTGGAGGAATTACCAACGTAGACACCCCGTTAACCTCGTTAAATCTCAGGATTAGCGGTAGGGCAGTTACCTTCGAAATTCAACCAAATACAATCTATCTAATTGAAGTTTCAGAAGATTTAATGAAATGGAGTGAGCATGGCACCCTCGAAGTGGGCGACCAAAAGGGAGGCGGCACTTTCACGATCACTGATGATAGTATGGACCTACCCTCGACGAAATTCTATCGAGTTAAGTGGTGGACTAATCGGAGCTAGGAACTGATCCATAAATTTATTTTTTTTGAGCAGATGGTCTCGGTATTTATCGGAACAAAATGCAGCGCCGATTAAGTATTCTTTTTATTGTAGTTGGATAGAACTTTGCTCCTGTGGGAGTCTTGTCGCCATTTTTATTTAAAATTTCCGCAACTTTTTCAAGAGAAATTCTTTTCCCGTGGTGGGGTTTCCTTCTAAGTTTTTTGATTTTAAGAATTAAATCCTCAGAAAATGAAGCTTTCAAATCAGCCACTTCCCGAATCTCATCCAACTGTTGAAACACCGCTCACCACTGGCTGTAAAAAACAGCTGAATAATGCTATTACTTGAACGGAAACAACCCTGGAGATAATATCCAGAAGTTATAGATTGCCAAAGCAATAGCGTATAAGGGTAACAAAAAAATAGCTCCTGGATTTGTAACACCGTGAATACTGGATCGCGGCTTTGGTCAGTTTTTCACGCGGCGCCTACTTCGTTGATGGCAGGACCATGCAACTGAAATGAAAATGAAGCTGCGAAGTAAATTCCATGAAGCGTGCAACTTGTATTCACAGCAAAAAAAGGAAGCGGAATGAGTTGATTCATTTTCCTGGACTTGGTGGTTTTGTTGATTGGACCTGACTGCAGATGCGTTGTAGCAGTGATGTGGTGGCATCGAACGAATCCTGCCCAATCTCCCAGATCATGATGCCTTGGAGTTTGTCCCGAAGCGCATAGTTTATTTTCTGGGCGAGGGTATCGCGACCATTGAAGGCATAACCATGGATTTCATTGAGGGCAGGATCCAAATCTGCATTGGCAGCCAGCTCACGATAGGTCATTGCCTGACGGTCTCTGTCGCGTCCATAGAAGGGTATTCCCAATGCAATTTTCTCGGGAGGGCACCCATTATTTATCAGACCTTTCACGTCTGCTACGGATTTTTCAAAGGTAGCTTGTGGGTAATTGTGATCATAGGACATCAGATGTACTCTATCCACAGCTTCGTAGGCCTTGTTTCCCAAATCCTGCCAGGACGCTAGGGCAAGGGTCACCTTCAGCCCCTGCGCGTGAAATGAAGTTCTTGTCTCCTTTAACAAGGCGGCATACGCATCCATTGCCTTGTTGCCTGTGGGATGTTCCCAATCGAAGTCGACACCTGAAAAGTGATGGGAAAGGCAAAGATTTTTTAATGATCTGATAAAACGTTTCCGGGCGGAGACATTCGAGACAAGCGCATCAAAATGTTGAGATCGTCCCCAGCCGCCGACTGAAAGGAGCATGGGACATCCGGATTTTTTTTGCAGTTGATGAAGCTTCGTCAATGTCTCAGGTTGGATCGGTTGATCGGGTAGTATGCCGTCCGCCGTGGGTTCCACGCCAAAAAAGATCAGTTCAGTGACGCATTTCAGTTGATTGGGCTGCAGAGTGCTGATGCGATATTCAGGTAGATAGGCAATGACAGAGAAAGGTTGACCAACTTCCTGGGACAAAGATGGAGGGTACCATAGGACAAACCCACCCAGAAAAAATAAAACAGCACTTCTCCAATTCAATAACCGGAGTTTTCCACATGTTGGTTTGAAAGGATGCTCACAGGTAAGATGGTTGATTTGAGTTTGATTCATTTTTTCACTTTAAGAGACTGTTGGAAACCATCGAGGTTACCTTGGAGAAGGCAACGGATATCCTATTGCGCTGATGCGCGTTTTTTGCCGTTGATTGTTAAAAAAAGCTCATTGAGTGATGCCTTTCACTCTACTTACGTATTATTGAGAAGGCATCGAACGGCAAACAAATTTGGATGACGAAAGAGATTTTGTCGAGCATGTGGCTCGAATGCGCAGTTGATAAGTCAGTCCCTTATTTTCGAGCGATGCCGTGTTTGTGTTCTTGACAAGTGGCTCGAAAAAGAAAGGATCGAATTTTGCTGCACCACAGCGAGTCAATAATAAATGAAATGAGAAGCTTTTTGAAAAAAACAACCACTGCAGGCATTGAGTCATGGACGCGTCCTGTCATGGTCAAGGCTGCTGCCTTCATCCCGTTCATACTCATCCTCACTGCAATACTGTGTACCCAACACGTCTCAGCAGAGGATATTCAAAAAGCGCAAGACAAACCCAAAGACGAATCAAAGGCAGAAACAGGCGCTACCGAGGGAGTTATCGAGGGACACTCGTTTCACGGTGAGGCTTTCAACGAAGGACCCAGACAGAAAGCTTACCTGATGGGAGGCACAGCCAACGTGACTTTTGATGTCTCCACGGATGACGCACTTGCTCAGCAATTCTTCAATCAAGGCATCGGTCAGTTGCACGGTTTCTGGTATTTCGAGGCAGAAAGATCTTTCCGACAGGTCGCCATGCTGGATCCAGAATGTGCGATGGCTTACTGGGGGATGGCGATGGCAAATTTCGAGAACGAAAAACGAGCGATCGGTTTCATCAAGGAGGCTGTAAAACGAAAAGAAAGTATCAGCAAACGTGAACAACTGTGGATAGCTGGTCTGGACGAGTATTTGAAATCAAAGAAGAAAGACGCCAAGACAGCCAAGCAAGAATATATCCGCAATTTGGAAGAAATTATTCATGAGTATCCCGATGACATCGAGGCAAAAGCGTTCTTGGTCGTGCGGCTATATCAGTTCAAAGGCGATCTTCCTATTGCCAGTCACCAGGCGGTCGACGCGGTTCTGGATCAGGTATTTGCTCTGAACCCCATGCACCCTGCGCATCATTACCGGATTCACCTATGGGACCGTGAAAAACCCGAGCGCGCACTGGAGTCCGCTGCGCGAGGCGGTCAGTCAGGCCCCAGCATCGCTCATCTGTGGCACATGCCAGGGCATATCTATTCCCGATTGAAGCGATATAGTGACGCCGTCTGGCAACAGGAAGCATCCTCACGAGCCGATCACGCTCACATGATGCGCGATCGCGTGATGCCCGACCAGATCCACAACTATGCGCACAATCAGGAATGGATGACACGCAATCTGATCAACATCGGCCGATCACGTGACGCACTGGCGATCGCCGCCAATCTGATCGAACATCCACGACACCCAAAATACAATACTGCCTCAAGGCGGGGACGCAGCGCCTCGTATGGACGGACCCGAATGTTCCAAGTGCTCCAGCGTTTCGAAATGTGGGACGAGCTGATCCATCTCAGCGATACCATGTATCTGGAACCGACGAACCTGAAACCGGAACAGGACAAACGCATCCGCGCTTTGGGTGCCGCTTACTTCGAAAAAGGCGACTCGCCCCAGCTTCTGGCCCAGCTTGTGGAGTTGCAGGGACGATTGGTCCAAGCGCAAAATGAACAAACCGAAGCCCAAACCGAAGCAGCAAAAAAAGCCTAGGAAGCTAAGAAACCGGCGGTCGAGATCGATAAGGCCAAAGCTGCCGCTGGAAAAAATTTCAACAACCGGATCAAATCGCTCAACAACGCTGTCGCTGAACTGAATGCATACGCGGGGTTATTGGTAGGAACGGCCGGAACTTCCAAGACTCTGCTCGGTCAAGTCAGCGGCGTTGCAAAGGATCGGCTCGCGAGACTTTACCTGCGCGCGGGAGATCACGAGAAGGCAGAGCGTCTGGCTGGAGAAGCGGTCGAGTCGGCCAAGAATGAGGTCATACCATTGGCCAACCAGATCGACGTTCTCTTCCGCATCGGCAAGGAAAAAGAAGCAAGCGAAGCATTCGCCAAATTGCGCGAAATTTCCGGAAACATCGACGACTTGACGCATGCCCCGTTTCAGCGACTCTCGAAGATAGCCTCCGCTATTGATTTCCCATCCGATTGGCGAATCGAAAGGCAGCTTTCCCATGACGTCGGTATACGTCCATCGCTGGACAGCATTGGTCCCCTTCGCTATACACCGACATTAGCGCCGGATTGGAGCTTACCAAATGCCACTGGGGAATCGATAGGACTGAAGCAATTCCATGGCCGACCTGTCGTGGTGATTTTTTACCTTGGCCAAAATTGCCTGCATTGCGTCGAGCAGCTCACCAATTTCGCCCCACGAACAAAAGACTTCATCGACGCTGGAATTTCATTGGTCGCCATCAGCACCGACGAAGTCAAGAAACTGAAGAGATCCGTTGACAGTTTTCAGCTGGAAGATCTGGCAGAGATCCCGGTGGTAAAGGACTTGAAGAATTTCCTCGAAAACACACAAGTTCAGGGCGAATTCCCATTCCCGCTTGTTTCTGACGCCGATCTGCGAATCTTCAAGACCTACCGGGCCTTCGACGATTTCGAGAACCAACCCTTGCATGGCACGTTTTTGATCGATGGTGACGGTTTGGTCCGCTGGCAGGACATCAGTTACGAACCTTTCAACAATCCCGATTTCCTTTTGAAGGAGGCAAAGCGTTTGCTCCAACTTCCAGTCAAATCGGCAGACAGGCTCGCCAGCAGCCATGGTGACCGTCCGGAATCAGACAAAAAGGATTTCAATCAGGAAAAGCTGGCGAGCACACTGGGCGACAAGCTGTAAACGACCGGTTCACTTGATGCCCCATCCGGCCAGGCAGATAGGAAATAGATCGGGTTTGACGAAGGACTTCTAGCCGGGTCTTTTCCTACATCCGACGTCCTTCGGTGCTCCTGCCATGCACCGTGAGAAAATGGTCAAATCCAGCCAAGCCCCCGGCTCGGTTTATTGAGGCAGGATATTGCTCAGTCGAAAAACAAATCTGTTGCCCAGTGCCCAAGCAATGAATCAAAGTTCGGACCAGGGATACGCACTCCAGCAAAGCTGGCAAGAAGAAGACTTTGATTCGGCAAGTTGTTCACCTTCCTTTTCATAAAATTTTGGATGGATCAACTTGAACCAAAACCAAAACCTGAATTGACTTTGCGGATCAAATTGACCTGAATTCACAGCCGATGACGGAAGCGTCCTTGTTACTGCCCCCTATCACGGAAAGGAAAGCGATCGCTTCGATCCAAGGAGTCCTCAGGTCAATTGTGATCGATTGCCAGGAAAAAAGGTTACTAGTTCTATTCTCGTCGCGGGCTCCCTTTCCTGTCATTCTATACCTGCAAAGAGTCGATATTACTTATGAGATCTTATTTTCAATTCCTACTTTTATTCCTGATAACAGGCGTTCCGTTTCTGACGACAGTGGCAACCAGTCAAACAGGCAATGGCGGTCAATCCTCAGACTCCATTCCAAATCCGAAACCTCTCTCTCAGTTTGACCTTCCTGAATTACAGGGCATGAGCATCAACCTTGAGGAATGGTGCGTGGACGTTGATGCCTACATCTGTTTGAAAAAAGGAGTACTCGAGTTGATCGCCTGTACGAAAACCTCCAAAGAGCATGAATCGATTGTTGCTGTTGAAAGCACAGCTAAACACATTCACACGGCACTTCTCCTTTTGGGCGCCGATGCGGGCTCCCCGGCACAACGAAAACCAGTCGACGATAAAAAAAATGTTTGGATGGATGTGCCTCCATCCGGAGCCCCTGTCGATGTGTTTCTTGTGTTCGATAATGAAGAGTCTGCCAAACCGGTCGAGAAGCCAATCAACGAGTTTATAACGCAGGAGGATGGAGAAACATTCTCAACGAATACATTCCTGTTCGCTGGTTCAATTTTACATTCAGGTGACAATAACGGCCCTAATCATTACATGGCTGACAAAAGTGGAAACGTGATATCAATTTCAACCTTCGGCGATGAAGTGCTTTGCCTGCCCGGCCTCCACAGCCAGGTGAATACGGAACTGTATTGGAACGTCGCAGGTGACAAACTGCCCGATGTCGGAACTCCTGTCATTCTGCGACTTCGTCCCCATACTGATTCCAAGTATCAAACCAAGCTAGCGACCGATCATGCTTCGGCTATTTCAAAACGCCCCACCAAAGAAACTATCCGCAAAATTTCAACCAAGGTCTTTATCCTCGCAGGCCAGTCCAACATGGAGGGTCAGGGTGTTGTTTCGATGGATCATCCTCAGTTCTACAACGGTGGCAAGGGCAATCTGGAATGGTCCATGAAGCATTCCAGCAGCGCCGAAAAAATGCGACATCTCAAAGATGAAAATAGAAACTGGACCTCCCGAGAGGACGTTCAGATATCCTTCAAATCCCGAGAAAAGCAACGCAAGGGAAACCTGACCATCGGCTACACAGGATATGGCGGCAATAGTCACATCGGGCCGGAACTTCAATTCGGTCATGTTGTTGGAGATTACTTCGATGAACCGGTTTTGCTTATTAAGACAGCATGGGGCGGCAAGAGTCTGCATGCTGATTTCCGCCCACCGAGTTCGGGAGGACGCGTCGGTCCGTATTATACAAAAATGATTGAAGAAATCCATGCGGCACTGGAAGAGCTCAAACATGACGATTATGAGCTTGCAGGCTTTATCTGGATGCAGGGTTGGAATGACATGGTAGCTAGCGACGCCATCACTCATTATGCAGATCATCTGGTTAACCTTGCATTGGATCTTCGCTCTGAGTTGGATATACCGCAACTACCGTTTATTGTGGGAGAACTAGGCAACGGCGGCCCTGCTCAGAGGGACGGGAACATGGCTGATTTCCGGCAAGCCCAGCGCAACGGTACGGCACGCATCGAAAATGCCGTTTTTGTGGAAACAAACGCCTTTGCACGCCCCAAGGAAGAGTCGCCCAATATCACACACGGTCACCATTGGTTCGGTAACGCTGAAAGCTATTTCCTAATCGGGGACGCGCTGGCAAGAGCCACATTAGAACTCATTGAAAATTAAGTTCATGAATCTCCTGCAGCAACCCAATGGATTCCTTCGATTGATATCCTTGTTTATCATCCTGAGTAGCCCAGGATTGCAATCAAGGACTAGACAACAAACCTCTCTCAGATAATGAATTTAAAGCAATTAACCAGCATGATCTTTGCTGTTGCGGCATGGTTCCTATCCGTCTCAACATTTCCGATTAGCGGAGCGAATGCAAAAACAGTCATCCCGGATTTCACCCATGATGGCAAGCCCGATGGCAGTCATGACTGGACACTCGGTCCCACCGGCGCGCGAGGGTGGATGCACGCCTGGAAACACACCGCAGATGCTCGCCAGATATTGATCACCAAAGTGGCAAAGAATTCGCCCGCCGATGGAATCCTTGAAATGGATGACGTGATTCTGGGCGTCGAAGAAATGCGATTCAACGAGGATGCGAGAAAACAATTCGCCCGCGCCGTGATGCAGGCAGAGCAGGAAAGTTCAAAAGGCATGCTCCAACTCATCCGATGGCGCGCAGGCAAAACCAAAAAGGTCACCCTCAAGATTCCAGTTCTGGGTACCTACAGTTCCACGGCCCCCTATCACTGCCGAAAATCTGCAAGAATTTTTGAACGCGGGTGTGAATCCATTGCGCGAAGGGGGCTGGATAAGGTATCGATTCCCAACAGTATCAATGCACTTGCACTGCTGGCCAGTGGCAGACCGGATTACCGCACCTTACTTTCTGACTATGCCAACAAGGTAGCAAATTACCGAGTCGATGCCTTTGCGACCTGGCACTATGGGTATGCGATCATGTTCCTCGCTGAGTATGCCATGGCAACCAAGGATCCATCAGTCATGCCCGGGCTCGAACGTCTGGCTCTTGAATCTGCCCGCGGTCAAAGCCTGGTGGGCACGTGGGGACACCGCTTCGCTATGCCCGACGGCAGGGTTGGCGGATACGGTTGCATGAACTCGCCCGGCATTCCTTTGACGATCTCCATGGTCCTGGCACGTGAAGCCGGGGTCCATAACCCCGACCTGAATATTGCGATCACCAGGTCGGCCGCTTTCCTACGTTGGTATGTGAACAAGGGTGCCATTCCTTACGGCGACCACATCCCCTGGCCAGGTCATGAGGACAATGGCAAATGCTCCATGGCAGCCATACTCTTCGATCTGCTCGGCGATCGAGAGGCAGCAAGCTTCTTCACCAAAATGAGCGTGGCGGCCTACGACGAGCGGGAACGGGGGCATACCGGTAATTTCTTCAATATACTGTGGGCGATGCCCGCTGTGGCACGATGTGGTCCTCAGAGCACCGGCGCTTACTGGCGGGAACAGGCATGGTATTACGACCTCGCCCGCGGATGGGACGGCAGCTTCCGGTATCAGGGATCCCCCGTCGGAGAAGAAGAGCATGATAAATACACACACTGGGATAATACCGGAACCTATCTCCTGACGTATGCCTTACCCATGAAAAACCTTTACATCACCGGCAAGAAACCGTCTGCGGTCCCGGCCTTGACGGCATCCGAATCCGAGGAGGTGATTACTGCAGGGAGGGATTACTTTTCGACACGCAGCGGACTTTCGGGCAGGGAGATGGATCGCTACCGTTATGAGAACCGGAGCAAGAAGGAATTGCTTGCAGGTCTGTCCAGCTGGTCGCCCGCGGTCCGCAAGCGTTCGGCCCGGGAGCTGGGAAGGCGAGACGGTGACATCATGCCAATTCTCCTGAAACTATTGAAATCCTCAAATCTTGATTCCCGATATGGAGCCGTTGAAGCACTTGGGAGCCTTAACTCAAAAATAAATGAAGCTGCGCGGGTGTCGGTCCTATCGAACGCGCTGCAGGCAGATGACCTCTGGCTGCGGATCCTTGCGGCCGAAGCCCTCGCTGGAATCGGTGCCCCAGCAAAGATTGCCATTCCGGACATGCTCAAACGTTTTGCGATGAGAGATCCCGAAAAGGACCCAAGGGGGATGGAACACCGCTATCTTGCCTTTGCTCTTTTCAACCGGCGCGGTGGACTGGTCGGACGATCACTCAGCGGGGTCGATCGAAAATTACTCATGCAGGCCGTTCGTGTCGGTTTACAGAATCAGGATGGTCGCGCACGAGGGAGTTTTGCATCGGTGTACCAGAACCTCAGCTTTGATGAAATCAAACCCTTACTCCCGGCTATCCAACAGGCAATTGCGGAAAAGGCACCCAGCGGCATCATGTTCGCAAGCGAAATCCGCATGAGCGGGCTTGAACTATTTGCAAAGCACAGAATCAACGAGGGGATTGAACTGCTGGTAGATTACGCCCTCAATCAGAAAGCGCATGCCAGCGAAAAACGCATCGTTAAAGTAATGGAAATGCTCAAATCCTATGGCACACACGGAAGACGCATTCTGCCCCAATTAAAGGCCGCCGCCATTCATTTTGATCAAGGAGAAAAGAACTACCCACGCCACCTGAGTCGAGGAAAGGCAAAGCTTGTCAGGGAAACCATCAAGACCATTGAGACCTCGACGGATAAGCCTTCATTGATCTTTTTGAACCAGTAACTGGATGCGAGATTGATCACACAGGAAAGAATCATTATATCAAGTCTTCTCGCTTGAGATTTCGTTATAATTGTTTATTCCGGAGCCTTACCCTATGATATGCAAGTGCAATATCGAAAAGCCATTTGGTTGTCTGCCTGCTGTATTGCAGTCATCGTTTCCTGTGTCACCGCGTCCGATACTGTCCTCACGCAATATGGCCCTGTGCAGGGAACAGGGTCGCGCGATGAATCGGTGGAAGTTTTCAAGGGAATCCCTTACGCAGCGCCTCCGGTAGGAGATCTGCGCTGGCGTCCCCCACAACCACCTGCTAAATGGTTTTCTGTCCGTGTTTGTGATCAATTTGCTCCTCAATCATTGCAGCGCGGCAAACGAAAAAATGCTAATCAAAGCGAAGATTGCCTGTATTTAAACGTGTGGACGCCACGTAAGCGTCACGTGGAGAAATACCCGGTCATGGTTTGGATACATGGAGGAGGTTTCACACAGGGGTCTGGGCATAAGGCTGGCTACAACGGAACACAACTTGCCCAAAGGGGTGTCGTCGTGGTCACAATCAATTACCGACTGGGTGCCCTCGGATTCATGACGCATCCAGAATTATCAGCGGAGTCACCACACGGTTCATCAGGTAATTATGCGATTCTGGACCAGATCGAGGCATTGAAGTGGGTAAAGGGCAATATTTCAAAATTTGGCGGTAACCCCGACAATGTCACCATTTTCGGTGAATCGGCGGGTGGGACCAGTGTTTATCTACTGACAGCAACACCCCTTTCCAAAGGACTGTTTCATCGCGCGATCCTGCAAAGCCCCTGGCTCGATCCGAGTATTTTTCGCGATCTGAAAAGTGAAAACGAAAACGGGCCTCCCGCTGAATCCATGGGGAATCAGGAAGTTCAAAAGTTATTCAAAACGCCAGTCCCAAATGTGTTAGCGAAACTGCGAGCCACACCGGGGGAAGAAATTTTAGCAAAGATAAAGAAACGCTGGCCCGTAGTGATGGATGGTTGGGTATTCCCCAAAGCACCCCATTTGATCTACGCCGCCGGCGAACAACACGATATACCCATCATTATTGGAACCAATCGAGATGAAGGAACGATGTTTGGGCCCAGCAAACCCTTTGGAGGCACCTTGGACAGTTACCTGATCGCGATGTTGGAACAGTTTGGCGAGTCTGGTAATAAAATCGCTGAGTTTTATGCCCCAGCATCAAAAGAAGAACTCTATAAGGTGGGTGTTCAAATGATCACGGACACCTGGTTTGTACAACCATCACGGGAATTTGCCAGAGCAATGAGTCAACATGGCAATCCGGTATGGATGTATCACTTCACCAAACCTGTGTGGGGTTGGATGGGGGCAGCTCATGCTGCCGAAATTGGATATGTATTCGGCAATTTGGAAGAGCCAAAACCTGAGGACAGAAGGCTTTCAGAAACATTCATGGATTACTGGGTGCAATTCGCCAAATCCGGCAATCCAAATATTGATCATCAGCCGGCATGGCCCTCTTACACGCGCAGCACAGACCAACATCTGGTGATGGATCAAAGGATCACGATAGAAAGTGCTTTACGCAGAGAAGCCTGCGATTTGATCGATCAGGTTCTGAAAGAGCGACGGAAGTGAGCGGCGTCAACAAAACGCCGCCTCCGCTGAAGACGGCTATGGTATGGCAACGAGTCGACCGGCTTGCAGGCCAACCTGTGGGTATCAAGCAAACAAGCGCCTTGTTGACTGAGCTATGAGGGTTTGACTGCCGATCGGACAGCGAAACATAGCTTACAGATTTAGAAAGTTTATGAATCGATTGAGATATATTCCCTTTATCACATGGTTTTCACTTCTGGCATTGGCAAATGCACAGAACAGCAATGAATCACTCGCTGCACAGCGACAAGCATCCCGCCTGTCTGAAAATTTGCGGAGCACAGTTGCAGAACCGACGCCAGAGGAGAGACCAGCTTTCATTGAAAATCATCAGAAGATGTTGACCTCCGGCAAGTATGTTGTCACCCAATCGTGGTCGCAGGAAAAAAAATATCGACGCCCATACCATGTCAATGTCCCCAAGTCCCGAACTTTGGAATCCCCAGACAAACACAAGAGATTTCCTGTGTTCATTTTCCTGCATGGTAATGGAGGGAACGCAAAATCTTCAATGCAGGGGTTCATGCAACGTCATGAAAAAATGGTCAATCGTTATATCCTGGTATTCGCCCAGGGCTACCAGAAGAGCTGGAACATAGTTTCTGAGCGTTCAAAGGCGGATGACCGTGGATTTATCGAAACCATAGTGCAGACGTTGGCTTCATTCAATAACGTGGCACCCGACGACTTCAGCATCATGGGAAATTCAAACGGAGCTGCTCTGGTCAACCAGATAGCAATCGAAACCAGTTTACCTCACATTCGAAACTACATCACAGGGGTCAGCCAGCTGAATGCATGGCAGTATGATGGTAAACATTTCAAAGCCAAGGGTGATCAAAATCAATACCACGCAGTGGCCACACCCATGAAAGGAAAACGTTTGATGAATATTTCAGGCACCGAGGACAAGCTAGTCCCCTACCATGGTGGCCCTTCAAAATTTATCCCAGCCAATGACGGTAAATTGAAGTTCGTTGCTGCCGAGGAATCAATATACCTCTGGGCTAGGGAAATGGGTTACATGGGAGAAAAAAAGACGCATCCAAGCAGCAAGACTGGTGGTCTTGAAATCTTCAGCTACCTGAATGGGGACGTGGTTCATTATAAAGTGAATCAGGAAGGTCACGGAGCTACGCGAACAGTCACTGAGGATCAACTAATGAGATTTTTAAAGACTGAAAAAACTGTAGTGCCGCAATAAAATCCGTGAGGTTTACATGCGCTCAAAGAGGCACTTCCAGTGGCAAGGATTTCAATCCCATATTCATGAATGATTTCCCCTTATTGATGCATGCAAATTTACAGTAAATTGGAAAACCATCAACTTTTCGACTCCCAATCCTGCCCGTCATATGTATAAAGATCTCATGAACAGACAGATTGCAGCGATCACCCTTGTAGCTCTCTTTCTCTGCAGAGCCACCCATGTAGAGGCCAAAACGGATCAACCCAACGTCGTATTCATCCTGATTGATGATCTTGGCGGAAGGGATTTGCCTGTTTATGGCAATCGATTTAATGAGGCGCCGAATATTGATCGTCTGGCAACAGAAGGGATGTTGTTTCATAATGCATATGCAGCCCCCGTTTGTTCTGCTACACGAGCAAGCATTCAGTCAGGCCAATACCCAGCCAGAGTGGGGATTTTCGATTTCATACCAGGACACTGGCGTCCTCATGAAGAGGTGATCGTGCCAAAGCACCGAGTACAATTCCTGCCGAATCACATCACCACACTGGGAAATGTGATGCATTCTGCCGGCTACAAGACTGGATATTTCGGAAAATGGCATCTGGGGAACAGTAAGGAGCATTCACCCAACGCTCGTGGTTACGATGAAGCACATGTTTATGCAGGAGGCGGATTCTACAAACCGAAATTCAGACCGGGATATAAAACACAGCAAGGGGAGCGCCTGAGTGACGCGCTGACCAGAATGGGTGTGGAGTTTATCAAGGCACATCGTGATGAACCGTTTTTCCTTTTTATTTCCCACTATGACGTACACGTGCAATTGGATGCTGACCACGATCTGATTGACAAATACATGGAAAAGAAAAGGGATCCAGATTATACCTGCAATGCCGTCTACGCCGCGATGGTCGAGCATGTAGATCGAAGTGTGGGCAGACTGATGGAGGTTTTGGATGCAGAAGGCCTCGAGGAGGAAACGCTGTTCATTTTTTACTCTGACAATGGAGGTGTCGATAATCGATTCGACAACATTCCATTGCTGGGAGGCAATAGTCGGAATGTATATCCAGACGGACATCCACTGAGATACATTGCCACTGCGAACACCCCTTTACGAGCAGGTAAAGGCACTCTTTATGAAGGCGGTATTCGAGTACCATTAATCGTTCGATGGCCAAACGAGATTCGTACGGGTTCCACGTCCAACGCCCTTGTTTCAAGTGTTGATTTTTTCCCAACTTTTCTGGACTTGGTTCAGGGAACCAAACCCGGGCAGCAAACACTCGATGGAATCTCCATGCTCCCTGCCCTGACCCAGAACAAATCCGATCTCGAACGCGAAATTTTCACTCATTATCCAGTGTATCATCACGAGCAGCCGATGTCGGCTCTTCGAAAAGGTGATTGGAAGATCGTTGAAAACCTGGTGAACGGCAACTTCGAGCTTTATAATCTCAAATATGATGTCAATGAAATGACCTATCTCAAATTTAGCTATCCAGTGAAATTCGACGCATTAAAAAAAGCGCTGAGAAAATGGCAGGCGAATACCAAGGCTCAAATGCCAACACCCAATCCAGACTTTGATCCCGGCAGAAGATATGAGTGGGGTAAGCACCCGGATCGTTGATTGTCCGTCACTAAAAAAAGAATTAAACCCTTGAGAAAATTTGCGAACGATCAATCGGCGCATGCTGATTTGCCTTGAGAAAGTTAGCAGGGAAATAAGCTGAAATCGTTCCAGGAAAATAATCCTCCTGACGTGTTTACTCGACTACCATCTGCAAACCAACGAGTCACGGGATCTGCAACAGACAGACTGAAATGATCATCAAGATCTCCCACGCTCGAGGCAACCAGCCGGGCTTGCGTTGTGTGCGGATAAGCAAAGCGGTCAAGGGCTCGAAGACTTGGACTTTTAATGTCATTGATTGAAGGAGCAATAGTCTATGAAAATGCAGGTACGAATATGGATGGCAGCAGGATTTGCGATGCTGCCCCTGTGCCTCAGCGGTTGCTTCCATTTCATTCAAAAAGGAATTCATATCCCAATTGAAGAAGCAAGTGCGATCACGGCAACAATTTACAATCGTGCGGACAAAGGAGCGGATATCCCTGCCTTCAAACTACCGCCCTCCTTTCATTCGCGACTAATTAATCTTCTCAAAAAATCCACACCGCATCGATCTGAAATCGACTGGGCCGTCCTTGGGGAACTTCGAATCACAGTCAATGCAGAAATCGTATCACTACAGTTATTTTCCGCAGGAAACAAAGTGGTGTTTCACATAGACGGAGGCGCTTACGAAATGAATGGGCTCAAAAAGCTTATCCTGCTCATTGAGGAAGCCATGCGAGCAGAAAACTGATCTGCAGCCATTGCCCTTTTACCCCATACATTCAAACAGTGGCATTTCTGTCATTCAACTCATGAAGGTTGACACCACCCTTCCCCGCTTGAGTGACCACAAATGGAGTGTTTCTAGCATCTGAGCCAGTGTATTGGCACATTAAACGTAAAGGACTGCGATCCCCGCATCAGATCCATCAACCATCGCAGTGATCGCACAGGGCGGCCGATCTTGAATAAGGATCATTGAGGAAAACCCATGGCATCATGGGTAAGGCACGTCCGTGAGAGCAGCTTTCAAGGATACAATGAGAGTTCAAAAAACGGATTGCCCGAATGGAATGTAGTCTGGGACCAATAGCGGTCATCAGGATATTTTAACTTCCCTTCCCTCGTTTGCTGATATTTGAGCAGCATCAATTATTCGCGCAATATTGCAGGCAGTCTCAATATCAAGAGGCAATTCAGTGCCACAATCAAGGGCATCGGCAAAGGCATCCATGAGAAGAAAATCATTATCATTATCAATCCTGATATTTTTGAATTCATTTTTTGGCTGGTCTTTATAATGCAGACCAACCTCAGGCCGAGCCTCACTCACCACCAAAGCACCCTTGGTCCCGATCAGGTGCAGCTTGATTTCTCCAATATCAGGATGACTGGCAGCCCCGATACGACCAATGGCGAGAGAACCAATGACTCCATTTTCCAACACAAAAGACAGGGCGGCCAGATCATCAGCTTGGTTATCAACATTGGCCTGATGAAAATGAGTCGCCGTACTGGCAACAACACGTTTGAAGGGCGATGAACATATGGAGTTAATGTAAGCCAGAGGGTATATGCCTTCAATTTGCAGTTCCCCCATGGGCTGAGTACCGACACCACCGTCAGAACCATCGGCATGAGCTTCCAATTGGCGATCTAGCCAATCGATGGGAGGGTTGCCTATCGTTTCAGTCTTTTTGGGAGGTCCTGCATCTTTGGAAAAATAAAAATCACAATGAATCGCCAACAAATCTCCGATTGCACCTTCGCTCAAAGCCAACCGAGCTTCAATCAATGCGGGAAGGAAGTTACGATTCCACACCATCCCCTTGAGTCCGCTTTGTTTTATTAGTTCAGATAGAGACTTGCACTCCTGCACATCAGGCGAAAGAGGTTTGTCGACGATGATGTGCAGCCCAGCCCGGACAGCACGCATGGCCAGGTCACAATGACGCTCAGCTTCAGGACTGATGACGGCGATGTCACAGTCAAGATTTTTGAAAGCTTGCTCCACATTCCTGCAGTAAGGGATTGCATGCATATCAGCATATTTTTGGTTACGTTCATGCGTCCAATCGGGCCGAAGGGCATCATCCGCTACCCCCACCAATGTAAATCTTGGATGTGCAGCGACTGCGTCAGGAAGATAAGCATGCTTGACCACACTCAGGACCAACACTCGATATGTTTTTTTTTCAGAATCAGCCATCAACAAGCTCCTCCAGCAACTCATGAATCCGTAAGGTATCTTTCAAAGAAACATTCCAGTCCCTGTCGTTTAAAATTCCATCGACAAACTCACTAACAAGCCCCATCAATCCATGCATGATGTTATTATGGTGCATACGTGCAGAAACGCTGTTTTTCCGGAAATGAAGGTGGGTATTGTGATGATCATCTCCATAGGCAGCTCCGGTCGCCCCAATCAATTGAACACTTTCGTAAGGGACTTCGCCTTCGAAAGGATTTGAAACATTCATGAGAGCCATTCCGTCGCTTGGGAATTGAAGATGGCAAAGGAGCGAATGCTTCGTCTCCACGCATTGGCGCATGCTGGGTTCATCCTGGAAAAACCAGCGAGCCAGATCCATTGGCCCAAACATGGTTTCCCTCAACGGGACACCTTCTTTTTTCCAGGAGTGAAGCCGCATCAAACCAGGTTTCCCCAACTTGCCGGCACGCAATGCTTCGTCAATGGGTTTGACCCTGGAGCTAAATCGCAGTGCGTGCGCAGGCATTATGTGACTGCCTGATTTTATCAAAGACGCTAAAGCATTGCTGTCAACCTTCTCCGGTTGATCAATCAGGCAGGGAACACCCTGATTTGAAATCGTATTCTCTGGCCCAACGATTCGTGCATCGGGGGCAGCATCAGCATCGTTGCACACATAAATGGATCGAAGGCGGCGTATCGCTTCTTCGTAGAGGGATTTACGCTTCGGTTCCAGCTGTATTTCAATGTTGAACATCATTCGCTAGTGCATCATATTTCGTCGACTCGTGTCTGGTGCAAACGATACCAAAATCATGCCAAAAAGGAATATCAGACTGGTAATTCGCCCAATACGAGCATAATCGCCTTCAAAAGCAGTCATCAATGCTCCTGTGGCAAAGATAGTCAGTGCGGTCAGGATACGACCAAAATTGAAGCTGACACCGATTCCAGTGGAACGAATGCTGGTAGGAAAAAGTTCCGGTAAAAAAAACGGTAGCCAGCCGAAATAAAACCCGTTGAACAATCCCAGAAAAGCCACACCGACCAGGAAGCTGAAATCGCCGGGAACTGTCATCCAAAATGCATATTGAGCAGTGAGCAAAGCGCCGAGACTAATGAGGAAATACATGCGTCGCCTTCCCATCCAAACCGCCAACATCCCTGCAAAAAAACTTCCAAGGATGCTCGTCAGGGAACGGGCCATCCCAATGTGGGCTTTGAGATCCTCTTTCCCAATCTGAGAACCGATTTCATCTGCCCATGGCATCATCCAATTGGCACTACCCCATCCTCCAATAAGCGGAATAGTGGCTAAGCCGATTCCAATGAAAACACATCTCAAATGTTCTCCCTTGAAAACAGAGGGAGAACATTTGGGTGACACTCCAGTTTGCTGTGATGATTGCCTCTTCCAGGCGGGTGATTCGGGAAGCAACAAAAGAATACCCAGTCCAAGCAGGAATGGAACCGTATTGACCAGCATCACCCAACGCCAGGAGTCTGGGGTGACAGCATGGATGGCAGCCATGGAAGACATGGCAAAAATCCCGAGATTACCCGCCATGCCTATGGCGCTGGCCAATGCTGGTCGAAACTTGTTGGGCCACACCTCGGAAACAAGTGCAACACCATTTGGCCAGGCTCCTCCAATCCCCAGACATGCGAGAAATCTGAGGAAAAGGAGTTGATGAGGACTTTGAGCAAACCAGGCGAGACCGGTAAAACCTGCAAACCAAAGGATGGATATTCCCAGCATTTTAGTTCTTCCATAACGATCTCCAAGTTTCCCAAAAAAATAACCGCCAACGGCGGCACCGAACAGGAAAGCACACTGGAACCAGGCATACCATTGAGAAGCCATGGTATTCCATGCGTTGAGCTGTGCCAGTTCCGTTCCAACAAGTTCACCAGCACGTCGATTCAGATCCGTGAAGGAACCAAAATCCAGCATGCCTTGGCGCCCCATTAAATCCAATGAGGCGGCCCGCATGCCAAGGTTTGTCAACAAAATCTGCATACCCCCGAAAAACCACGCTGAAAAAGCAGCCACTGAAACACCAATTTGCGCCCGGCGAGATAAAGAATCAGATAATTCTTCTGTGGAAATGTGGTTGGACATGTCAAAAGTTTGATCAAAGAAATCATGCGTGGCCAGTTAAAATGAAACTCACTTTCTGCCCCAAGAGAATTGCTTAAAATGCTTTACTTTCTTATGGTTTCTTGATGCCTGAAACCATATTTAAGGTCGGTGTCCTGGGGGCGACAGGATTTATCGGAACACCTTACCGCGAGGAAATCAAAGCCTGTAAAATGGCTCGAATCATTGCACTGTGCGCGCGACGGAGGGATTTACTGGAGGCGGCGGCAAAGAAAGATGGAGCTTCCTGCATCACACACAACTGGCGGGAGGTTGTCACTCATCCGGATGTCAATATGGTCGTTGTGGCTACACCCGATGTGCTGCATCACGAAGCCATCATCGCTTGTGCAAAAGAGGGCAAGCATGTGCTTTGTGAAAAGCCAATTGGCATGGATACAGAAGAAGCAGGGGAAATGTGGGAAGCCTATCGTGAATCGACGCCTCCACTCGGACATTTCGTTCCATTCTGGACGCGGTATGTGGAGGTATTCAGGCTGGCCAGAGAAATCGTCAATGCTGGAGAATTAGGTGAAATACGATCGACGGTTTTCCGCTGGCATAATCCACGACCTGATAACATGCCATTAACTTGGCGGGACGACCCCAAAATTTCTTCAGCAGGCACCATTGCAGACGTCGGATCGCATGCCTATGACGTGGTTCGCTGGATTATCAATGAAGAAGCCACGAAGGTCCTTGCGCATGGTGAAACATTGACTCCTGACAAACCTGATCTGGGAGCTATCAACCTCAGAGAAGCGATCGAAAAAAGTCAACCGGCCAGCGAAAATGAAGTAGCGCGCAAACGGGGAGGAAATTTTGATTATGCTTCCATTAGTTGTGAGTTTTCAAATCGATCAACTGGTCTTTTTGTTCTATCACATACCAGCCATGTGCGAAAATTCCTTGCTCCCGAACTGGAACTGCACGGAACCATTGCTTCCCTGAGTGCTGATCGCTATTCAGGAAAGGTCATCCTGACCAAAGCAAATAATCAACTGGAAACGCGCCATGAATTACCTCCATCTTTCGATTTTAAAAATCGATTCAGTTCATATGTCTTCCCTGCATTGAAGCCGATTCTCGAAGGAAGCAAGAGCGACAGGCAATACCCCAATCTGGAAGACGGGTTACGCGCTCAAGAATTTACTGATGCCGCCTATCTTTCTGCCCTTGAGGGGAAATGGAAACAGATATGAGCAAGTGATACTTTTCGAACCTGATACCGAGGTTAACTTACTGTATAAACCACTTTTTTTCATGAACCGGAATGGAAGCTCGATGCGAAGCCAACGCCATACTTTTGCCAGCAGTGTCCGATAAATTACGCAACAACCTTATTGAAATTAAAAACTATTCTTTGCATTTTCTTGATGGAGACCCGAAGGAAAAGATTGATAAATCGAACGTTCGCACCTTTGACAACATGACGATAGACAAGGATGCTTACACTTTAACTATAAAAAAACAGACTCCGTGCAGGGTGGATTTCACCTGAGCCTGTCGATGGAACGCCCTGTGCCGACTATTCGCTTAGCATCATTCCTGAGGGATGCATGCATGGATAATTACAGGCTTTTTACAAAAAACAGTATGAGAAAAAACTTACAGAAACTGCTTATTGCTGGAATGGCGCTTGGCAGCATTGTGCTTGGAAATACTCAAGACGCAAAAAAAACCGACTGGTTATCTTTGTTCAATGGCAAGGATCTCGCAGGCTGGGAAATCAAGAGCGGCAAAGCGGATTACCGTGTCGAAGATGGCATGATCGTCGGCAAAACCGAAAAAGGCAGTCCGAACACCTTTCTTTGCACGAAAAATCTCTACAGCGATTTCGAACTTGAGTTCGAAGTGAACTGCGACGCCGATTTAAACTCTGGCTGCCAGATCCGCTCAAAGCTGAAGGGAACGGAGTTTGGCGGGCGCGTGAACGGCCCGCAGGTCGAGATTGAACACAGTGGCTCAAAAGGTGCTGAATCCGGCTACATCTATGGAGAAGCCGCCGGAGGATGGCGCACACCCAAGATAGATCTCAAGCCGCACAAACACTACAAGGACGGCGAATGGAACCACTACCGAATCGTAGCCAAAGGCCCCGTGATAGAGACTTGGATCAACGGCGAAAAAATCACCAGACTATTCGATGAGGAAATCTACAAGACGCATCCAGAAGGCATCATCGGTCTTCAGGTCCACGGAGTGGGTAATCGCGGCCCTTTCGAAGTTCGCTGGCGTAATCTACGCATCAAGGCACTTTAAGTGGCAGGCATTATTGTTGCGCCGGGACGGAAACTTATCTGTCCCGGCGTTTTTTTTTTGGACTTTCAATGCAACGCAATATTTCAAAGATCTACCAGATGGAGAAAATATTTATCCGGGCGAGGTAAAATGAACAAATAAACCTTGAAAAAAATGCGATTAAAACCATTATTTCAACATCCCATGAAGAATTCCTTGAGCCCTATTCGTTTTGGTATGCGGTCAGGAACCCAATGGTTCTTGCGAGCTTTCACTTTGATTGAGCTTCTGGTGGTGATTGCCATCATCGCTATTCTTGCCGGCATGCTGTTGCCCGCTTTGAGCAAAGCCAAGGAAAAGGCGCATCGAACCAAATGCCTCAGCAATCAAAAGCAAATTCTCCTCGCTACCCACATGTATGTCACCGATGCCGAAGATTACCTGCCTTACAGCTCGTGGAGTAGCGGTACCTACGACGTCGCCAATTGGCTTTACACCCGCAAGCGAGGGCAGAACCCCGAGCACGATGTGCGCTTGGGGCAGCTATGGAACTACATTCCATCAGGACAGATCTACTGGTGCCCGTTGGACCGCACAAATACCACTTTGTTCAAACAACGTGAAATGCAAGTTTCCAGCTATGTGATGAATGGTGCGGTCACCGCGTATGGCACCTCCCCCAATGGCGTGAAGTGGGGAAGCTTCAAGATGGATCAATTCAATGGGGAAAATTTACTGTATTGGGAGGCGGATGAGAAATTGCCTTCCAACTGGGACAATGTGGCTAGTCGCCCGAACGAGGGCGTCACGGAAAGACACAACAGTGGTGCCAATCTGGCGATGTTTGGCGGTCATGTGGAGTATTGGAAATTCAGCAATTATTACGAGGAAGCCGGTATCGGCGGATTTCGCGGCAATAGGCCAGGTCGTTTCTGGTGTAATCCTGCCTCCTCGAACGGCGACTGACCGCAATTCAACAAAGCATACGATTTCATAAACCCAGCATATGAAAAAAGCAGAGACACTTAGGGCAATCAACTTTTGTATACTGACCGTTGTCTGCGTCTTATGGATGGGGTGCGGCATGGGGGAGAAGGATGAGGGATGGCGCACAAGCGACAGCGTGGATGGCGCTGCAGATCATTTGAGTGACGCTTTTAACGAGTCCAGCAATAATTTGAAAAAGCACGCCAATGAAGCTTCGAAGGCCATGCAGAAAAAGAAATATCGATCGGCGTTGATTTCGCTTCAGGAGATCAAGCTTTCTGGCGAGGTAGAATCGGCGAAGGAAGGTATGGCGGTTAGGGATTCCCTTGTGAATCTGGAGGAAGAATTGATTTACGCGATTGAGAATGGCGACAAAAACGCTCAAAAGACTTACGACTTGCTAAAGCGCGTCAACCGTAATTGACGCCTTGGAAGGAAGGGATGTAGGTGTTGATGGATACTCTTATAGATGATACCTCCTTCCGATGAATTGCGGGGTCTCCTTTCCTGATCCGTAACCTACTAGGAAAGATCTCGCTCAAGTTCAATGAATGCAGGCGACTACCAGTAGCCTCCCTTTGTGCTGTTCTCTAGTTATGCGCAGGGCCCTGACTGACTGCCCCCTATGGGTATTGAAAGCATGCGTCAATCAACTGAGCGAAGCATCCAATCCCTGAATTAAGAGAGAATTCAACGTCGACTGAAACACACAACTGCATCCTTTGGACAATTCAATTGTGAAAAAACTGTGAAATGGGTATCTGTATACTTCAGACCGGTGGTGCTGGCATCTTCAAGAACGACAAAATTAAAGCCTTGTGAATGCATGACCTTACCTATGGGCAGGAATCAATCTCGCTTGTGCGCACTGCTCGAGAAACAAAGGGGAACTTGGAGCTACCCTGACTGCTACTGGCGAATCCAAGGTGCGTTGAAATTTGTTTTGTGTATTGGCACTCATGCCATACAGAACGGACCGATAGACAACTCTTTTCACTCAAAAAATGTATATCTTTCTTGTCGGAAAGATCCGGATCAGACACGCAGAATCAAAATTGAATGAGTAATCGCATTTTTGAACAATGGAACCCAAATTCACACATAATAGCGTCAATATTCAGGACGCAGCCAAACGGTGAGGTCATATGAAAATCAAAACGGGAAAACGCATTGCCCCTCCGAAGTCCAGCCTGCTGCCATGGATGAGGATGAGTATCATCTGTCTCTGTTTTGCAGTATCGATGCATCGTGCGATGGCTTCGGCGGATTCGGTCGTCGTCTTTAACGAAGTGCAATATCATCCTGCTCCTGAAGGAGTCGAGTGGATTGAATTACGGAATCTCATGGGCGTAAGGGTCGATCTATCCGGCTGGAAATTGGCAGGAGGAATTGAGCTCCTATTTGAAAAAGGAACAGTCATGGATAGTCGTGGTTTGCTTCTGGTGGCCGCTGATCCCCAGCATGCAGATTTGAAAGGGCAAGATGTCCATCCAAGAGCTTTTACAGGCCGCCTGAACAACGGTGGCGACTCGATTCGTCTGGAAAACAACAGCGGGCGCATCATGGATCGCCTCGATTATCAGGACGACGGTGACTGGCCGGTAGGAGCGGACGGTTCCGGCGCAACTCTGACAAAAATAAGAGAGAACACAGCTGAGGGAGGCCCAAAGAACTGGCGGGCGAGTCTGGAACTGGGTGGCACACCCGGACAACCAAATGTTCGAACACCCGAATCGTCTCCCTCAGAGTTCACTCTGGTTTCGCTGGACTCCAGATGGAGGTTCCACACGGAATCAGATCCGCCACCAACTCGCTGGAGGGAGTTGGATTTTGATGATCAGGATTGGTCAGAAGGAGCTGGCGCCTTTCATGCAGGAAAGGATTGGAAAGGGTCTGTAGGTGAAGGCCCATCCGCATATTGGCCTCTCGATGCAAGCAGCGGAATCAGGGCCAAGAATCTGGCGGGTGACATCGACGGACGCTTGCGCAACGGACCCAGATGGGTTGTAGACTCGGAGCGCGGGCCAGTACTGGAATTTGACGGCATCAATGACTACGTAACCACCGGAATCAGTGTTCCGAAGATCACCCTGGAAAATGATTTCACCTGGGCCTTTTGGGCCTATTCAATGAAACCAGGAAATGTCAATGTGATCATTGGCAACCGATACAATCCAGATGGAGCGGATTTCTCACCCAGAGAGTTCATCAAATTCACAAGCGCCGCATTTGAATTTCATCGATCCTCAACCAGTGAGGATATTGACTACCCCGATTTCCCTGTAGATGTCTGGGCGCACCATTCCGTGACGAAACAAGGACCTCGATTGACTTATTTTCGAAACGGCATTCCCATGGGAGAGCAAGTTATTTCCAGTGGCTTGAACCATCATCAGCCCCTGTATTTTGGTGGAGATCAGGACCGCGAATCATGGAAAGGACGACTGGACGATGTGGCAATCTGGGAAACAGCTCTGCCCCCGGAATCGATCCGGGGCCTGGCAGATGAAACCCTCAAACCCAATACCGCACCGACGACCACGGGAGGCGTAGGAGACCTCGGCACAAAACTGACCGACGACAGTTCCACCGCCTACTTTCGAAAACGATTCACATTCACCGGAGCCCCGGATCGAACGACGGTGGCATTCCGTGTCTTGGCTGCAGACGGTGTCGTACTCTATCTGAATGGAATTGAAATTCATCGCGCCAATTTACCGACGGAGGAAATCAATCATGCGACAAGGGCAAACGAAGTGGTGATTCAGCCCGCATTGAGTCAGACGTTTTTTCTGACTGAGGGTGCGCTGCGTGATGGTGAAAATATCCTGTCCGCCGAAATTCATATGTCGGAAGCAAGCCTTGAAAATCTGATATTCGGTCTTTCAGTGAACTCAATCACAGCACCCATAGACCCCAGCGAAGCAGTGAGCATCGCTTTCAACGAAATCAGCGCTGCATCTGACCCCTCTTTCCGCGTAGAAATGGTGAATCGATCCAACATGACGGGTGAATTGAAGGGCCTGGAGATTCGTTCATCGAATGGGAGCACCAAGGAACTAACAAACATTTCGAGTCTGCCTCAAGACGCCTGGCATTCTCTTTCCGAACAAGAACTGAATTTCCGTCCGATGCTCGGTGACCGGCTTTTTCTAGTGGATGCTGTTCACGGGCTGTTACTGGATTCCGTCAAAGTCACAGACCGGCTGCGAGGACGTTCCCCCCAGCATGACGGACGATGGCTCTACCCCTCTGAGGCAACATTTGGAAGTGCAAATATTTTCGAGTTTCATTCGAATATTGTGATCAATGAAATCATGTACCATCCTCGGCCACTGGTAGCAACCCCGGGCGTCCCGGAAACGGTAGATATCGCACCACTTGTGGGGTGGGGGGCAGACTGGCTGTTCAATGAATCTGGCCATGACCCAGGCTCTGATTGGGCATCCCGCAGGCATTCTTTTGGTGGCGACTGGAAAAAAGGGAAAGGATTGATCGCCTGGGAGACGGGATCGCTGCCGTATCCCGTGGACACCTTGCTCACTCGCCCATCACTGAATGATCCATTCGTTGTCACCCACTATTTTCAAACTGAGTTTGATGTGACTCAGGAACAGCTGGCGGTTCTTGCGGAAATCGAGATGATTCATTTGATCGACGACGGAGCGGTTTTTTACCTGAATGGGACTGAGGTTTTTCGGTATGGCATGCCCGATGGTAAAGTCGATCATGACACGCTCGCAATGCGTGGAGGGGAAGCCACTCTCTCATCCGCTGTTTCCATCCCTGTGGAGCTACTGCATGTCGGATCAAATCAAATATCAGTGGAGGTGCATCAAACATCTTTGAACAGCAGTGATGTGGTCTTCGGATTGACGCTCAACGCAGTCGAGGAAATTGTTCCAGCGATTCCAGGCCTTCCATTTCGTCGGTCAGACAATCAATGGATCGAGGTATGGAATCAAGGGGATGTCCCAGTGGACATGAGCAAATGGGTCTTTGACGACGGAGTGCGATTTGAATTCCCACTGGGAACGGTTCTGGCTCCGAACGAATATTCCATCGTGGCTGGAGATGCGCTTGCGTTTGCTGAAGCCTATCCTGCCATCCCTGTGATTGGTCAGTGGAGCGGATCGCTTTCTCGCCGTGGAGAGCGACTGCGACTGAGCGACGCCTACGGCAATCCGGCGGATGAGCTCTACTATCTCGACGATGCACCCTGGTCAGCGATGGCAGATGGAGGAGGCTCCAGTCTTGAATTGGCGGATCCTCGATCTGAAAACCAACTTCCCGGGGCCTGGCATCCGGGTAAAGTCGAAGGACCCTGGCGCACTTATACCTACCAAGGCCGAGCAACGCAGAGCCCCAACGATCCCACCATCTATCACGAATTCATTTTCGGACTGTTGGATGCAGGTGAGTTCCTGATAGACGATATCAGCGTACGCCAGGATCCTGAAGGTGCGAATACGGAACTGATTCAGAACGGACATTTCAATAGTGGAGATGCAAAGCGATGGCGAATGCTGGGAAACCACAGTAACTATGAAGTGATCGATGATCCGGAGGATCCGAATAATCGTGTTTTGTGGGTCCGGGCGTCCGGTGCCACAGAGCATATGAGCAATCACGCGGAGACAACACTGAAGTCAGGTCGTTCATTTGTATCCATCTCATCCAACAAAAATTATAAAATCAGTTTTAGAGCCAAATGGCTGGGTGGTTCAAACCAACTCAATACACGGCTCTATTTCAATCGACTCGCCCGGACGACTATTTTGGATGCACCGCAAGATGGAGGAACACCAGGCCAACTCAATTCCGCCCATGTAATGAATGCCGGACCAACTTTCAGTGACCTTCACCATGAACCAGCCATTCCCGTCGAAGGTGAATCCGTCCATGTCTTTGTCAAGACAGGTGACCCCGACGGGGTGGCGTCCGTTCAATTATTCCATGCGGTCAATGGGGACCCGTTTCAGATGACATCAATGCACTTATCTGACGCAGGGGAATGGTCAGGAAAAATACCGTCGCAAGCGTTTGGCACAAAGATACAATTCTACGTTGAAGCAACAGATCATCTCGGCATGACAACGGCTCACCCGGAGGGAGGAAGCACGTCCAGAGCCATCGTCCCGTACAATGATGGTCAAGCCGACCTTGACCTTGGCGCCTGTCAACCGATGAATCTCCGGATTGTCATGACCGACGCCGACACTGAGAAGCTCCACCGCCGCACCAACGTCATGAGTAACGATCGTCTAGGGTGTACAATTATCGTTGACGAACGTGAAGTCTATTACAACTGCAGCGTGCGGCTCAAGGGAAGTGAGCATGGACGCGCAAAGAATGTTCGGGCGGGTTTCCTTTTACGCTTTCCCGCAGATCAACCCTTTCTGGGGGCACATCGGACGGTGGCCGTTGATCGATCGGGTGCGGGTGATCAGTTCAGTCAAAAAGAAATCATGGTCAAGCACGCGATCAATCACGCTGGAGACATTCCCGGCATGTATGATGATCTGATACGAGTGATTGCCCCACGATCCCAGCATACCGGCTCAGCCATGCTACTGAAGTCTCGATACGACGCGGAGTATCTGGACAACCAGTTCATCAACGGTAGCGATGGTGCGATGTTCGAATACGAATTGATCTACACACTGCGAGAAACAACGGGCGGTGTCGAAGGGTTGAAGCTGACGCAGGATGGAGGGACACACGGAGTACCTGTGCGTAATCTGGGCGGCAGCAACAAGGAGCTTTATCGCTGGCACTGGCTGGTGGAGAACAACCGCGATGCGGACGATTACGAACCCTTGATTGACGTTCTGACAGCGATGGGGCAATCGGGTCGGACCTACCAGGAGGAGATGGATCGACTACTGGACGTTGACCAATGGCTGCGATCATTTGCCATTCAATCCTTGTTTGGTATCGGTGATAATTACTCAAGTGGAGCTCGACACAATGCAATCATCTACATCAGGCCTTCAGACGGAAAAGCGTTGCTTTTTCCCTGGGATATGGATTTTACCTTCAATCGAAATGCAAGTTCGAGCCTCACGCCAAACACGGATCTGAATCGATTGATTTCAGCCAGCCCGAAAAACAAGCGAGCCTTCTACGGACACGTCTGGGATATTGTGGAAAGTACTTTCAACGTGGATTACATGACAGAATGGGCCGAACACTACTCCTGTTTCCTCCCCAGTGAAGACCTCACCCGATTTCTTTCCTATATCAATACTCGTCGCAGCACCGCCGTGAATGAGGTCAATCGTATCATTGCGCCGACGAAGTACAGGATCACGACGGCTGACAACGTCAGTTCGCCCGAAAAGGTCGCATCCATACAAGGCAGTGGATGGGTGGACCTGCATGAAATCCGCTTAGCAAGTGGCGATTTATTACCAATGGATTGGGTCAACGAAACAACCTGGCGAGTGCAGGTTCCCATCGCCCCGGGCGAAAACATCATTTCACTCTCAGCTTTCGATCGTACAGGCAAATCTCTGGGAACCGACTCGGTACGCATCATTGGAACCGGATTATCCGCGCTTGCCAGCATGGAGAACCTGGCTATTACCGAAGTCATGTATCATCCTGCAGATCCCTCGGATCAGGAGCGCGCAGAAGGCATCTTTGACGGGGAGTCATTCGAGTTTGTCGAACTGACCAATATCAGCGACCACACCCACGTGGACTTGACAGGCGCAGCCTTCACCTCCGGAATTCGCTTTGCGCTGCCATCGTTAACCCTCGAGCCAGGACAGCGAGTCATCGTCGCCGGGAACTCCAAGGCATTTGAAACACGATATGGGAGCACTCTCCAGAAGGTCGGTAATTTCCATTCCGCTGACAGTAACAGGCTTTCAAACTCCGGAGAGCGCTTGACTTTGTCCGATGCAAGCCGTCGTGAGATTGCTTCCTTCGAATGGAGCGACGAAGCTCCCTGGCCTGAGAACGCGGATGGAGACAGTTATTCACTGGTATTGATGACGCCTTGGATAAGCGATCCAACATCTCCTGAGAGTTGGCGGACCAGTGCTGATTCCGGGGGAAATCCGGGTGGAGACGACGCTATACGCCTACTGAACTGGATGGCAGAGCATGCATTGGTGAGCTTGGATGGCGATCGAGACAGAGACGGGCGAACGGAGTTGCTCGAATATGTCTTGGGAAGCGATCCTCATATCCCTGACCCATCCTCTGCATTTGATATTAAGTTAGAATCCCTCCAGTCAGACGGCAATTATTTAACCATTGCCTTTGAGCATCGAGTCGGAGCTGATGAGTTTTTAACGATACCTTTGATTTCACACGACTTGAAAACGTGGACTGCGGACGTTGAATATGTGGGAAGAACCAATCTCGGAACCGGAATGGGTTTAATCGTTTACCGTGCAACGCTTGACGCCTCACTTTTCGCCCGCCAGTTTATTCGGTTTGAAATGGAACGATTGACACGCGAGTAGAGGGCACAGGTTGTTGTTAAATGAAGGTATTTCGTTCTTTCGAGTCGGTAGAACCTCCAACAAAAGGGAACTCTCGCCATGGACCATGCCAATGACCAGAGAAGAGTCGAATGACAGGTGGTCGATTTTTTTCTTTGAAATGCGAGCACTCAATCAGTCCTTGATTTGAGGCAGGTGTATTGCATGTTGCCTGCATGAAATCAGCTAGCAATAAACCTCTGGATTCCTTTGTTCATTTTCTGCAAACCATGGACGAATCGTCCTGTGAACGTCTGGGTGATATTTACGATGAAGCGGTTCATTTCGCGGACCCTGTCAATGAGGCAAGCGGGCTGGGGCAAATGGAGACGGTTTATCTGGACCTGTTCAAACAGCTCAAGCAAATCACCTTCAGAATAATGGACCAGGCAGTGGGCGACCCCACATCCTTCATTCATTGGGAAATGTCCTACCAGTTTCGCGGAAAATCGCGAAAACTGCCAGGAATCACCATGCTTCGGTTTGGTAACTCGGGAAAAGTGATCCTTCAAAAGGATTATTGGGATGCATCGAAGGGAGTTTATGAGGAATTCCCCCTGATGGGAGTGGCTACAAGGACTCTGAGGAAAATCGTTCGAGTCAAACACCACCGCACCGTCTCATCATAGTCATCAGAATCACGACTGCGTGCTCAAGAGCGGTCGAACCTGTCGAGACATGCACGTCAACAAGATAGCTGCGGACATATTGAAGGAACGTTCCGCGTCATTGCTCTTGCCAAATGGGACATCGCAGGCTACCTAGCTGCGATGTGGCTGAGATTCCGGACTTGCTAGCCAGCAGCCCCTCTGATGTTTCACGATACATTCACTCACGACTCTTTTTGGAGGCAAGGTGTGAGCGGTGTTGTCCGATGTTGTTTTCTCAGGTGACAAGGGATTGGCGCAATGAGTGTAATATTTCTCATATTTATTTTACTGGACTCTGAAACATTCCAAAAACAAAATAATCCTAACCTTCGAACGTGTGTCTAAATCTATGTATCAGCGTACTCTTTATTTTTTACTACAAGTTTCCTTGGTCGTCTCCTGTCATGCAGCCTCCTTGAGGCTGATACAAGATCCTGAGGCCCAGACCATTTCCGTAAAGCGCTTGAACAGCCAAAAGTCCCTCCTGGTCCAGAACGCTCGTTCGGATCATCGGCCTTATCTGCATCCGATTGTGGCACCCGACGGCAATGGTGTTTTGACTCAATACAGCCCAGGACATCATAAGCATCAAACAGGCGTCTACTGGGGATTTACCCGCGTCAACGGGCGTGATTTTTTCCACAACCCGTCCAATGGCTATTGGCAACTGCAAAAAGCAGAAATACTGGCAGGTGAAGGCGAGGTAGTGCAGTGGGAAACAATTTACCATCTACTGGATGAAGAAGGTGAATCCATGATGGAGGAATCTCAAGTCTGGTCGATGAGGGATACCGGTAATGAGTATCTGGTTGACCTTGTCTGGACAGGCACGGCACACACGGAAGTGACCATCTCAGAATACAAATATGGAGGTCTCTTTGTGCGTATGCCGTGGCAAAAGGGCAAGGAAGGTGAAGTCGAAAACAGCGCACGACAGAAAAATCAAAGAGCGGAACAGAAACGATCTTCCTGGGTGAATATTGGAATGCAAATCGATGGGCGCGCTCCCGAAGACTGGGGTCATATTGCCATCTTTGACCACCCATCGAATGACGCCTACCCCACCCCCTGGCGTGTCGACGGACAATTGGGGGCCGGCCCATCCGAAGCGATTCTCGGGGATTGGACCATACCGGCCGGCGAGAGCAAAACATACAAGCATCAGTTCGTTGTGTATACCGGGCAAATGAACGACGTTCGACTCAATGAGCAATGGAAAGCTTACTCCGGACAAAATTACGATTTTGCGGCATGGTTGCAGGCCCGAGCAGAGGCAAAGGAAGCCAAATTCCTGACCGGTGAGCAAGCGATTGAAAAGATGACAACAGCAGAGGGTCTCGAAGTCAGCCTGGTGACTTCTGAACCACAGATCACGCAACCAATGGCATTTTGCTATGATGATCGGGGAAGGCTGTGGATCGCTGAAAACCGGGACTATGAAACAAGACGCTCGGGCTTCTCGAATGACGGCAAGAGCCGCATCCTGATTCTTGAAGATATTGATGGTGACGGCAAAATGGACACGAAAAAAGTTTTTCTTGAAGGGGTTCCCTTTCCTTCCGCCATTGCGGTTGGTTTTGAGGGGCTCTGGCTGGGAGCACCACCAAATCTGATGTTTGTTCCTGATCGTGATGGGAATGATCAGGCCGATGAAGAAATTGAGATTCGATTGACTGGCTGGGGCATTCGAGATCGCCATGAAGTTTTAAACAGTTTTATCTGGGGCCCGGATGGATGGCTTTACGGCTGTCAGGGGTTTGCCACACCATCCACCGTAGGCAAGCCTGTCGATGGCGGGCGAGTATTTAAAAAGGGGGATCCATTTCCAACCAGCCAAGAGGTTGTCGATGGTCAATTCATCGATGGAGGTGTCTTTCGTTATCACCCAATCAAAGACCGCTTCGAAATCGTAGCGCATGGTTTCAGTAACCCATGGGGTTTGGATTTTGATGACAACGGGCAGGCATTCATTTCAGCCTGTGTGATCCCTCATGCCTTCCATGTGGTGCAGGGCGGTTTTTTTCATCGGCAGGGTGGAGTACATATTCATCCTCATGTGTATTCTGATATACAGACAATTGTGGATCATCGACACCGCTCAGCCCATGGAGGAGCCCGCATCTATTTAGCGGACCTGCTTCCGGAGAAGTATCACAACAAATTTTTCATGGCCAATATTCACGAGCATGCTCTCCTGGCGGACAGTCTGGTGCACAATGGCTCCGGTTTTATTGCAAAACATTACGAAGATACAGTGCTGGCAAATGATCCTCAATGGATCGGTTTTAGTTTGGAAATTGGACCGGATGGTGCCGTCTACATGCTCGATTGGCATGATGGAGATATTTGTGGGAATAAAGTACACGACAAGGACACGGGTCGTGTTTTCCGTCTCGCTCCACCAGAGACGCCCTACCCCACTCATTTCAATTTAAAGGATTTAAACAACCAGGAATTGGTCAATTTACAGTTCCACAAGAATGACTGGTATGTGCGGAGGGCTCGGGGGATCCTGCATGAGCGGGCCAGCAAGGGAGCTGTCAACGAGGAAACTCACTTACAGCTTAGAAAACACCTTGAAAACCAGTCGGATCCGGGCCGAAAATTAAGAGCCTTGTGGGCCTTGCATGTAACTGACGGGGTCACGCATGAAAACCTGATCGACCTGCTGGAAAGCGAACACGAATATATTCGAGCATGGGCCATCCAGTTACTTTGTGAAGACATGCATCCGGGGGATACAGCCCTTGAAAAATTCGTCTCCATGGCAAGGAAAGATTCTTCACCCATCGTTCGCCTGTACCTTGCTTCAGCACTGCAGCGCGTTCCTGAAGCAAGCAGCTGGAAGATCGCCGCTGGTTTATTGACCAGGGGCGAGGATGCAGAGGACCACAACATACCCAAAATGATTTGGTTCGGAATAGAACCGCATGTCACAAAGGATCCAAGCCGCGCATTACAGCTCGCAAGTGAAAGCAAGATCCCCATGTTAACACGCTTCATTGTCCGAAGAGCAACTGCCGGGCAACTGCTGAACGAAGTCGTCAGCGCGATGGCGCTGACCAGATCATCTGAAGTTCGCAGGCAGTATCTGGAAGGAATGCGGGACAGTCTGCTTGGACAGCATGACCTGACACCTCCAAGCGGCTGGAGGGATATCGAATCAGAATTACTGAAAGATGAAGCACTGAAAAGGCTGGGCCTGCAAGTGGGCCAATTGTTTGGTAATGCTGAGGCAGGAGCCACTCAACTGGCTGAATTGGTCAATCCTTCTACCCCCAATGAGCGGAGGATAGAAATATTGAAGATCTTCGGCCAGGAAAGTTTCCCTCCGGCATTTGATGCGATTTTTGCCGCGCTGGACAACAAGAGTCTGCGCTTGACCGCCTTGAGGTCTCTTGCCGTTTACAGGAACGGGGCGATCGCCAAAAAAATTGTAGACAACTATTCTGAATATACGGATGAGGAAAAATCTGCGGCTTTGCAAACGCTCGCGACTCGACGTGATACAGGCAGCTATCTGCTGGCCACATTAAAAAAAGAAAAGATTCCCCGCAGCGATATATCGAGTGTGATTGCCCGCCAATTAAGACGCGTCCTCGGACCTTCATTCATCGACTGGTGGGGTTCCATGGAATCCATGACCAAGGACAAACAAGTGGCGATGGATCGTTACAAATTCCTGCTCACCGACGCATACATGGCAGGAGCGGACCTGACAAAGGGGAAGGCTCTGTTCACCGCTGTCTGCGCAAGCTGCCACAAGCTTTATGGAGAGGGAGGAGAAATCGGCCCTGAACTCACCGGCTCGAACCGGGCTGATCTGGAATATATCCTCACCAACATGATCGATCCGAATATGGAGGTCGCTGATTCCTACAAGCTGGTTACCATCAATACACGGGATGGACGCACATACGCAGGCAATATTTACCGTGAAGACAATCAACGCATCACACTTCGAATAGTAGGTCAGGATCTTGTCATTCCCAAAGCGGAGATCCTTTCCAGAGAAACTTCCCCATTGTCCATGATGCCCGAAGGCATGCTTGATGCGCTCTCCGACCAACAGACACGTGACCTCATCGGTTATCTTAAAACAAAGCATCCTATTGAATGATGAAGCTTTGGACCATTGCCTGCATTGGGTTGCTTTGTTGTCACATTGTGCGCGCCGACGAACGCCCTAACATATTGATTTGCATTTCGGATGATCAATCATGGGCGCATACTGGTGCCAATGGGGATCCAGTGGTTCGAACGCCTGCCTTTGACCGAGTGGCCAGGGAAGGCCTTCGCTTTGTTCATTCCTTTTGTGATGCTCCAACATGCGGGCCCTCACGCAGTGCCATCCTGACCGGGCAACCCATTTGGCGACTGGAGGAAGCAGGCAACATCCACAGCACTCTCCCGGCCAAATTCGCGACCTATACAGGAGAGTTGCAGAAAGCAGGCTACAAAACGGGATATACCGGCAAAGGGTGGAGTCCGGGCAAATTAGCCCCCGGTGGTCGCAGTGAAAATCCAGCAGGAACACCATACGCCAAACGAAACTTGCAACCGCCCTTCAAGGCCATCCGAAATACTGACTATGCAGGTAACTTTGATGATTTCCTTGAGGCAGTGGAAAAGGAAACACCTTTCTGCTTTTGGCTGGGCACAAGTGAACCACATCGTGCCTATGAGAACGGAGCTGGAAAACGAACTGGAAAAGATCCGGCCAAGGTTATTGTCCCTTCCATTTTCCCTGACAATGCCATCGTGAGAAACGACATCCTGGATTACTACGTTGAGGTTGAGCACTTTGATTTGATGGTACAGAGGGCCATCGCCTCTCTGGAAAAACGAGGACATCTTGACAACACGATTGTGGTCGTTACAAGCGATCATGGCATGCCCTTCCCTCGCGCCAAAGCCAGTCTTTATGACTGGGGATCAAGGGTTCCTCTGGCTATCAGATGGCCGAGAGGTATTCGCAATCCGGGCCGTGATGTGAAGGATTTTGTTCATTTGAGTGATCTCGCACCGACATTTATAGAGGCAGCAGGAGCAGATGTTCCCAGTATGATGACAGCCAGCAGCTTGATGAAGATATTTTCCGGTCAAAAAATGAATGATCGCGATGCCGCCTATATTGCCATGGAGCGACATGACGGATGCCGCGAGGGTGGTAAGGGGTATCCCTGCAGGGCTGTCAGAACTCAGGATTACCTTTATATCTATAATTTCGAGCCAGGCCGATGGCCTTCCGGATCACCCGACCCCCGTGTGTGCGCCCGTTCGATTCCTTTTGGTGAGATAGACACGTCGCCAACCAAATCATTCATGATGGAGAGTCGCATGGAACACGGTATCGCGCATTTGGCAGAACTCAGTTTCGGCATGCGACCTGCAGAAGAACTATACGATTTGAAAAAGGATCCAGATCAATTGGCAAATGTGGCAGGGTTGATCGAGTATTCCTCGATACAACATGCCAGACGACGCCAATTATTTGACCATTTGAAGAAAACACATGATCCACGAGTTGTGGGTGGAAAGGTAGAGTGGGATCACTATCCATATTACGGGCGCATCTCAACGCCCGGCTGGAAAGTCACTGAAAAGAAGGACTGAAAAAATCTCGCGTTTTTATGATCACCTTCAAAACAATCCTCGGTTTTTTGCTGACCCTGACATCCATGATGACCAGACCCAACGTCATCATTGTTAGTGAACATGAAACTCCATACAGATCAGCAAGATGAGATTCGAGCAGGACAGGAGAAGAGCGGATACTGAGTGCTTGAGGTGGCCTAAGACAGTGAAAAAGACTTTGGTCTCAGGCACTGGCTTCGAAGGATTGACAGCCCCACTAACGAACCTTCCAATAGGGAAGCTGCGCCTTGAACAACAATCAGCTCAGCAGTTAACTGAGACATCATCACGATACAGTTCAAAAGAACTCATTGCACTACAGATCTGATTTGGTGGTCCACAAACAACACTCAGTGCCTATTGTGTGTATGTAACCAAAAAGTAAGAGAAAATATGCTATGAAAACACGCATCCGCACTTATCTGGCCTTCATCGCACTGACTACCTGTCTCATCCAAAGTCAGGAAAACCCAGACTCTCGCCCCAACATCATTTTTTTTCTGGTCGATGACCTGGGTTGGACCGATCTGGGGTGTTATGGCAGCGACTTTTATGAAACCCCAAACATAGACAGCTTTGCCATGGATGGTGTGAAGTTCAATAATGCCTACGCAGCCTGCCATGTTTGTTCGCCAACTCGCTCCAGCATCCTGACAGGAAAATACCCGGCCCGTAACAACATGACGGATTGGATTCGTGGAAGGAGAGATTTTCCTTTCCAGCAATACCTCAATGTAAAGACCGGACAATTCCTGCCATTTGAAGAAGTTACCCTCGCTGAAACGTTGCGCAGCCATGGCTATGCGACCGGGGCCGTTGGGAAATGGCACTTGGGAAAAGCGCCCTCCACTCCGGACAAACACGGTTTCGATTGGCATGTTCCTCGTCATTGGAACGGTGGAGCGCCCAACCGAACTTTTTACGCTCCGTATGGGTTGGAAGGACTTGAGGACGCACCCGATGGTGAATATCTGACAGATCGACTGACGGATGAAGCCTTGGGTTTTATTGAAAACAATAAGGACCAACCATTCTTCCTCTACATGGCCCACTTCGCCGTTCATGACCCCATCCACGGCCGCCCTGATTTGGTTGAGAAATATGAGACAAAATTAAAAGAAAACCCTGTTCAAGGTAATCGACCATATGTTCTCGAGGGAAATCCGGATGCACATGAACCTCTCAGTCGTGATCATCTGGACGCATTAATCGATCAAGAGGGCTGGAGTGGCTACGGGGTATTGCCTCAAAGCACCGTCAAAATAAAACAATATCAGGATAACACTCAATTTGCAGGCATGGTCGAAGCGGTTGATCAGAGCTTTGGTCGTATTCTAAATGCGCTTAAGAACTGGGGGCTTGAAGACAACACGATTGTTATTTTCTCGGCAGATAACGGAGGCATGGCGGGCATGAACGTTGGGAATCCGAAACGAAAAGTTTCTGAGGATCAACTCGACATCGCTTTTTCCACTTCGGTCTTACCATTGCGCGGTGCCAAAGGCTGGCTTTATGAGGGAGGAGTGCGCGTACCCTGTATCGTCAAATGGCCAGAAGCAGGCAACAAGGGAATGGTGTCTGAGGAACCGATCATCAGTACCGACTTTTATCCATCCATTTTGGAGATGGCAGGATTGCCTTTGGCACCGGAACAGCATCAGGATGGCGTCAGTATTGCCCCCCTCTTTAAAGGTCAGCAATCATTGCATCGCGATGCCATTTACTGGCATTTCCCCCACTACAGCAACCACGGCATGCAGCCTCCAGCGGGTGCGATTCGAAGCGGTGATTTCAAACTGATCGAGTACTTCGAAAATTATAATGTGCAACTTTTTAATTTACGCAAAGACATCGGGGAGCAGCAGAATCTTGCCGAGAGCATGCCAGAAAAAGTCGCTGAGCTAAGGGCGAAACTACGCGCTTGGCGAAAAGAAGTGGACGCACAAATGAATCAACTCAACCCGGATTACGATCCTCTGTTCGGGATTTAGCCTGAAAAAATTCATTGGCAAATCAGTATCTCCTTCCTTGAAGTCGCGTCTGACTTCTTCGAATGGAACGATATCGCTTTTTCAATGATCAAGTAAGAATGAAATCGCCTCGGGTATCCACCCGCTGTCCCATCGGTGTTCCCGCAGTGGTTCCATGACGTAGCGGTGAGGAACACCTTCTTGAACCATCAGCGCATGAAGTTGCACTCCCCCAGAAGTTCTTACGACACCATCGCAATTGAAATAAAACAAGCGAGCTTTGTTCCCAAGATCTTTCCCACGGGTTTTTAATAGATTGGAAAGTTGGTAGGCTTGAAAATTTGCGGCACTTCCAAAACGCTCATGCAGACGCGATTCCAGATCGTAACCTTCTCCGTAAGGCCCCATGTCTATGCGAATCCCAGGATCCCAGGCAGCAACCTTGTGGAACATCTTTGGATGACGCAACAGCAGGCTCACCGCCCCCCTACCCGATTTACTGAAACCAATCAAATACCGTCCTTCTCGGTCTACCCGGACTGGGTAATGAGCTTCAATAAATGGAATCACCGTTCTCATCAGGTGACTTTCATCCTGCTTCTCAGGGTTTTCATCGTGATCGATATACCAGGGTTTCGAAGTGAACGACGGGGACGCACATATGATTTCATACTGGTTGTGAGCATTCAATGCATGCAACTCCATGAGGCCGTCGCCATGCTTGAAAATTCCGTCTTCGTGTACAGGAAGGACAAACAGCGTTGGGTAACGTTTTGATGGATCAAAATCATCAGGCAGCAAAATCCGTAGTGATGTCTCATGTGCTTGATGAGGTGATTTCAGCGAATGAACATGAATTGGGGTTTCGCCGGTTTCAGCTGTCTGTCCAAGAAGCACATCACCGCAAGAAAAAAGATTCCCGATCAATATTAACTTTGAAATCTTGAGATAAAGTTCATAACAGGAATGCCGATCAGTCAAGGGTGTCACCATGAATAAAACTTTAATCAACCGTCATGAAGTCACAACCAGAATATGCCTTCTTCTGGTTGAAATCTGTCTACTGAATATCCTGATTGAATCTGCGTTGGGGACCATGGTCGCTTCCGAGAATCAACCACCAAATATCATTTTCATTCTTGCCGATGACCTTGGTTGGTCGGAACTGGAATGTTATGGCAATTCATTCAATGAAACGCCAAACCTCAATCGCCTCTCTCAGGATGGAATGCGGTTCACCGATGCTTATGCGGCTGCGCCTGTTTGCTCTCCATATCGCGCCGCACTCCTTACAGGCAAACACCCGGCACGCATTGGCATCCTCGATTTTTTACGCCCGGATTCAGTCAATGCACTGGACACTTCATACATGACTCTCCCGGAATCATTGAATGAACATGGCTATGCGACTGGTATGATTGGTAAATGGCATCTTACCGGATACGCCTACCATGGCGCGGCACGAGAAATACGCCCAGAGGATCATGGATTTGAGTGGGACTTCGGAGGAGAAATCAAAAGTGTTGGCAATGGTGCAAATTTCTGGCCCTACGTCTTCCGCGATCAACCCATACCTTGGATTGACATTCCCAACAACCGGCTTGGAAAGGAAGAATACCTCACCGATCGACTGAATATTGAAGCGGTTGATTTCGTGCAGCAACATCGTAACGAGCCCTTTTTCCTGCTGCTCAGTCATTACGCGCCCCACACGATACTGAATGGTCGTCCGGATTTGGTGGAAAAATACAAGGCAAAGCATGCACCTGGGAAATCCACTCGCAACCGCTGCTATTTATGTGAAGACAAGGGACTGGGAAGAGGCGATCCAGACCATCATTGGGCAGGGGACCATAACCCACATCTGGCTGCGATGCTGGAATCGATTGATGAAGGCGTGGGGATGCTGATGGAGAAGCTTGAGGAGCTTGATCTGACGAAGAACACGATTTTAATCTTCACGAGTGACAATGGAGGCGAGACCAATGTGACTTCAAACACACCACTCAGAGGTGGAAAAAGTGAACTCTACGAAGGAGGAATCAGAGTGCCTTTGATGGTACGCTGGCCAGCATTGATTCCAGCTGGAGTAACGTGCAACCAGCCAACACAAAACACCGACTTTTACCCGACACTACTGGATGCCGCCAGCATCAGGAAACCTTCAGGGGAGATTTTTGACGGAATATCCATACTCGATACCTGGAAGAACCCGCAACAGCTTATTTCCAGAGATTTTATTGCATGGCACTACCCATTGGAACGGCCTCATTTTCTGGGAGGTGTCTCGGCAAGTGCCATACGATCTGGCTCTTGGAAGCTAATCGAACATCTGGAAAGCGGCTATCTCCAGCTTTTTTCACTGCACAAAGACCCGGGTGAAACAACCAATCTGGCCGAATCTGAAGTCGCCATGACATCCAAATTACATCAGGCATTGATGGATTGGCGTGCCAGCGTGAGCGCCACCTCTCTTCCTGCATCCAATCAATAGACAAAAACTTAAATCTGTTTCATCCCGCAAGTCTTTGATTGTCAACCAACTGATTTTCATGTTTATGTAGATAATATCTGCTCCCATTATGAAAGCTATAATCACCCATCTTTCCCTGATATTCATCTTAGTATTATGCTCAGATTTATATGCTCAAGAAAACTGGTCAAGATTTCGAGGACCCAATGCAGACGGAGTTGTTGATAACGATCCCCGACTGCCCACGAAGTGGAGCAAGACGGAAAACATTCTCTGGAAATCGAACATTCCCGGCCTGGGCTGGTCCAGCCCGGTCATCTGGGGTGACAAAGTATTCCTT
>JBDQII010000001.1:0-48986 GCA_040264395.1 Verrucomicrobiota bacterium | reverse complement strand
GTATAGCTACTTTGTTGAGTGTTCCACCCGTATTTGATGCAAGGAGACTCTTAATGATTGATTCGTACAGCTTGAGATTATGGCCATTAAAATTGATACAAAATTGACGCCTGGAAAAATGGTTCCGGCTTTGGAGCGTATGTTCGATCTTTCCGGGAAGAAGATCCTGAGTATCGAAAAAACTTGGAAATCTTCGCAGGGTACGCCGGTGTTCACCGTACGCGGCAAATACGCGACACGTGGTTGGACTGAGTGGACCCAAGGATTTCAGTTTGGTTCTGCAGTTCTGCAATACGACGCCACCAACCAAAAGCCATTTCTCAAGATAGGTCGCACACAAACCGTTCAACGCATGGCGACTCATGTTTCCCACATCGGGGTGCATGATCATGGGTTCAACAACGTTTCAACCTATGGCAATCTATTGCGCCTGATACGCGAAAACCGCACTGCGAACAATGAATTCGAACGCAACTTTTATGAGCTTGCACTCAAAGTGTCGGGTGCGGTGCAGGCCTCGCGTTGGACACCCATCGCCAGGGGTGGAGGGTTTGTTCATTCATTCAATGGTCCTCATTCTCTTTTTATTGATACCATCCGATCCATGCGCGCTTTGGGTCTGGCACATCGTCTGGGTCATGTTTTGATGGCTGAAAATGATCAGCCTGTTTCGTTATTGCAACGTCTCATCGAGCACGCTCAAAGCACTGCCGATTACGGTGTGTATTACGGTGAAGGGCGTGATTTTTACGATATTCGAGGTCGCACCGCTCATGAAAGTGTCTTCAATCTGAAGGATGGCAATTACCGTTGCCCGAATTCACAGCAAGGGTATTCCCCTTTCAGTACATGGACGCGCGGATTGGCCTGGGCCATCTGTGGGTACGCCGAGCAACTTGAATTTCTAAAGATACTTTCTGACAAGGAACTCAGACCTTTGGGTGGTCGCAAAAGCATCGAAGCCATGATGCTCAATGCTGCAACTGCGACATCCGACTTCTACCTGGGGAATACGTGTGCGGACGGCATCCCCATGTGGGATACCGGTGCGCCAAACTTGCATCGACTGGGTGATTATTTAGATAAGACTTCGGATCCCTATAATGATTGGGAGCCCGTGGACAGCTCTGCTGCTGCCATCGCGGCTCAAGGTTTGGTTCGACTTGGGAAATACCTGCAATCCAAGGGAAAAAAATCCGAAGGCAGGCGATATTACCAAGCTGGGCTTACCGTTACTTCCTCATTGCTGGAAGAGCCTTACATTTCAACCAATGAAAAGCATCAGGGACTGCTTCTCCATTCGGTCTATCATCGACCCAATGGCTGGGATCATATTCCTCGTGGCAAAAAGATTCCATGTGGAGAGAGTTCCATGTGGGGGGACTATCACCTGCGCGAGTTGGCATTGCTGGTGCATCGTCTTGCCAAGAAAAAGCCATACCTGACGTTCTTCGGTTGTCTTGGTTGATGTATTCAACCTGCGGTGACTTCAAATCCAATAACCTGAATCTTTGATAATTAGCATGGCTGAACCTTTTAAAATAACTCGCATTCCAACTCTCAAGACAACAGAGGCTTTCAGGAGTCACGTCCAGTCACTTGGCTTGGATATTCGTTGTGACGATAACCTCGAAGCCGGGACCGCTTCGCCATTGACACAACCCGTCAACAGCGTGGTCATCAATGGCAAGACGATAGGTAACCGTTGGGCTATTCATCCAATGGAAGGCTGGGATGGCACCACAGAGGGTCAGCCTACAGAAGAAGTCGTACGTCGGTGGCATCGTTTCGGTGTCAGTGGCGCCAAACTAATATACGGAGGGGAAGCCATGGCCGTGCGCCCCGATGGTCGTGCGAATACGAACCAGCTGATCATTCAGAAAGGACGGGAAGCAAGTCTTGGCTCGCTGGTCCATACCCTGACCAAGGCGCACGATGAACGTTATGGCAATACGGATGACCTCGTCATTGGGTTTCAGTTGACACACTCGGGTCGTTTTTGTCGTCCAAACGAAAAGACGCGATGGGAATCACGTATTGCCTACAGGCATCCTATCCTGGACAAAAAATTCAACGTGACCTCGGACGATCAGATATTATCCGACCAGGACGTCCGAGATCTCATTGTGAAATACGTTGAGGCAGCACAAGTGGCCAGAGATGCAGGCGCTGATTTTGTAGATATCAAACATTGTCATGGTTATTTGCTCCATGAGTTTCTTGGGGCTTTCACTCGGCCGGGAGACTTTGGTGGTTCTTTTGAAAACAGGACGCGTATTCTGCGAGAGATCATCGAAGGGATTCGAAACACAGGAAACAACATTGATATTGGAGTGCGCTTGAGCGCGTTTGATTTTGTTCCATTTCGACCCAACCCTGAGCTGTCCAAACCGGGTAAGCTGGGGCCGGGAATTCCAGAGCCCTATGACCATTGTATGCCCTATCGATATGGTTTTGGTGTGAACCCAGACCATCCTGAGGCTTATGATCTCACGGAGCCGTTTCAGTTTATTGAATTATGTGCATCTCTTGGAGTGAAGATACTCAACGTGAGCGCTGGCTCGCCTTATTATAATCCACATATTCAGCGGCCGGCGGCTTATCCTCCATCAGACGGTTATCAACCTGCCCACGACCCTTTGATTGACGTTGAACGTCAGATTCAGGTGGTTCGGGAAATCAAATCCAAGGCCCCCGCATCCATGGTGTTCGTAGGTACCGCCTACAGCTATCTTCAGGAATATTTACCTCATGTGGCCCAGCATAATGTGCGTGAAGGGTGGACTGATATGGTAGGCCTTGGAAGAATGACCTTGAGTTATCCGGACATCCTTGCCGATGCGACTACCAAGGGAACATTAACTCCCAAAATGATCTGTCGCACTTTCAGCGATTGCACAACCGCGCCACGCAATGGAATGATCAGTGGTTGTTATCCTCTCGATGAACATTACAAAACAAAACCTGAATTTACTCAACTTAAGACCATCAAAAAGTCCGTTGGATCCTGAATCATGAGCACTACTCAACCATCCAAAACAGTCAGTCGCAGTGGACGCTTCGCCAAGGGGCCAGCTGCTGAAGTCATGGCTTTCTCAGAATCTGTTTCCTACGACTGGCGATTATGGAAACATGACATCATCGGTTCCATGGCGCACGCACGCATGTTGAAATCGATAGGCGTTTTAACAGCCAAAGAGCTCGAAGAGATCATTGAAGGTCTGGGTAAAATAGGCGAGGAAATCGAAGACGGAAATTTCGAATGGAAGACGGAATTGGAAGATGTCCACATGAACATTGAAGCTGAATTGACCAAGCGATTTCCCGCCGGAGCCAAATTGCACACGGCTCGATCACGCAACGATCAAGTTGCTCTGGACATGCGTATGTGGATGCGCGAGGAGATCGTGGATTTGATGGGTGAGTTGCATGCACTGCAGCAGGCTTTGACCAAACTCGGAGAGCGAAACAAGCAGACATTGATCCCCGGTTATACCCATTTGCAGCGTGCTCAACCAGTATTCATGGCCCACCACCTACTGGCGTATGTGGAAATGCTGGATCGCGACAAGGGCCGGTTTCGTGATGCCTTCGAGCGGGTGAATGTCTGCCCGCTGGGTAGCGGGGCACTGGCGGGTTCGACCTTGAAGCTGAATCGTAAAATGGTCGCAGAAGAGCTCGGCTTCGTTGACATCGATGATGAGCCTCAGATCACACGTAACTCCATGGATGCTGTCAGTGATCGAGATTACATAGTTGAGTTTTGTTCAGCGGCCGCATTGGCGGCTGTGCATTTATCCAGGCTTTCCGAGGATTTGATACTATGGTCGAGTGCCGAATTTGATTTTATTCAGATTTCGGATGAATACACCACGGGCTCTTCACTCATGCCACAAAAGAAAAATCCAGATATGGCGGAGTTGACCCGCGGTAAATCAGGAAGGGTTGTGGGCAACCTGGTGTCCTTGCTGACCATGCTCAAGGGATTGCCAATGACCTACAATCGTGATCTTCAGGAAGTCAAGGAACGATTATTTGATACAGCAGACACTCTGCGAGCCTGTGTTCGCATCATGACGGGGATGATAGCGCATACCAAATTGCATGAGGATGTATGCAATGATGCTGCTGAAGATCCTGCGTTGCTGGCGACAGATTTAGCGGATTGGTTGGTGGAGCAGGGAGTGGCATTCAGGGAGGCCCACCACTTGGTGGGAGCTGTTGTCGCTTTATCTGAAACTTTGGGCCGTCCGCTGGATAAGCTGAAGATCTCCGAACTCAAAAAAATCGACAAACGCTTCACTCGACAAGCGCTTGAAGTTTTCAATACCGAGCGTGCGATGGAACGTCGACAGATGGTTGGATCTCCGGGGATCAAGGAAGTGAAACGCCAGCTTACTTTCTGGAAAAAACGTCTCAAGCGTTAGCCGCCGGAATGTCATGGATATTCGATTGCAGGCCTCATATTTAGTGCCCAGGTTCAATTGAAATGGATCGTTCATTATTATTAACCGATTTACTGAGCCGTGTTTCACGCTCCTTTTATCTGACGCTGCGCGTGCTTCCCTCGGTCATGCGCGAACCCATCGGGCTTGCTTATCTGCTGGCACGCGCCTCCGACACGATTGCAGATACAGAGCTTGTTCCCTCGAGTCGTCGACTTGAACTACTCCGTGCCTTTGGCAATGCGATTCAGTCCGAAGCCGTCGCGGCACCCGTGATGAAGGATCTGGAGAAACATCAGCAGGACGACAGCGAAGCGGAACTCCTGCGGGTATGCCATGAAGCCATCGATCTGTTGCGTCAGACACCTGAGAATAATCGGCTTCTGATTCAGGAAGTTCTCGGGATCATCATTTCCGGGCAGCAACTTGATCTGGAGAGATTTCACAGCAGTACGGGTGAAGGAATTATCAGTTTGGAGACTTCCGATGAACTGATGGATTATGCTTATCGTGTTGCAGGCTGCGTGGGGGCTTTCTGGACTCGCGTGAGTCTTCTTCATTTGAAGGGCAACCCCTCTGTGCCTCCGGACGAACTCGAGCGGCTTGGAATCAGATTCGGGCAGGGGCTTCAAATGGTGAATATTCTACGGGATTTCCAGGGTGATTTATCTATGGGACGTTGTTATCTTCCCAAAGAGAAATGGGCTCCTACGGGTTGGACTCCTCAGCATAATAATGGTGAAAATCCGGCTTTCAAATCTCTTTGGAAAGCTCACATAAAACTAGCGATGGATTGTCTAAATGACGGATGGACTTATACCCAGGCTCTTCCTACGTCCTGGACTCGGGTGCGTTTGTCCTGTTCCTGGCCTATTCTCCTAGGTATTCGTACGCTGCATCCTTTGGCCAATCCACCTTCACCCCAGTCCAAACCTGCCAAAGTTCTTCGGAGCGAAGTTTATGAAATCATGCTGCGAACCATTGTTTCGTGTCCTTTCCCAAGCATGTGGAATGGATTATACAATCGGCTCTCGGAGCAGTATCAACTGCTTGAGCGTCAATCTGAAACAAGTTCTCTGTGATTCCGGCGGTGGTAAGTAAACGCTTCTCTTTCTGCGTTGCTTGGAGGTCAGTGGATGCGATGGGGATGTGGACCGGGTCTTGATGCTTGTTTTTTCATCATGAACTCTGCATGGTAACACCATGAAATTTCCCAGAGTTTTGTCGAGTGCAGCAGCACTGGTATCCGCAGTTTTAGCGTATTCTGCACTTGCTGATCACCATGAGTCCCATGACAAGTCGATCAAAGCGTTACTTGTCACAGGTGGATGCTGTCACAACTACAAGGCACAGACCGATGCGCTCAAAGACGGTTTAAAACCTTACGGAGAGATTCTTTGGACCGTCATCAATGAAGGTGGCCGAGGTACTCAGGCACAAATTGATCTTTACAAATATCCAGATTGGGCCAAGAAGTTCGATGTCGTGGTGCATAACGAGTGTTTTGCCAATACCAAAGACGAGGCTTATGTGAAGAGCATCACGGAAGCCCACAAAGCGGGTGTTCCCGGAGTGGTGATTCATTGCGCGATGCATACTTATCGAGCCGCTCCCTTCGATGATTGGCGTCAATTTCTTGGAGTGACCAGCCGTCGTCATGACCATCAGAGTGAATACCCCGTGCAGGTAGTCGCTCCCAATCACCCCATCATGCAGGGTTTTCCAGAAGATTGGACTTCACCCAAGGACGAACTTTATATCGTCGAAAAACTCTGGCCAACAGCCCAGGCCCTCACCATTTCCATCAGCGAGCGTGATGGCAAGGCGCACCCTGTCATGTGGGTGAATGAGTTTGGAGGCGCGCGTATCTTCGGAACGACCTACGGACACAATGATACGACCTTTCACGACAAGGCATTCATCCTTGCGGTCGGTCGTGGATTGTTATGGGCTTGCGGACGACTGGAAGAAGAAGGTCACTGAGGGGAGATCCTCTTCACTTACAGCAACACAAAGATAGCTTAGATCGTTCCCGATCCTTGTTGCGCCCACGGAACAAGATTAAGGTGAGGATGGTATCCTCCGGTGGCAATTCGTGCGGGCTTGAAGCGGGCATCTCAAAAGGGATGCGCGTTGCCATTTCATGGGTTGCCTGTTTCTTAACTTGAAAGCACCTACGGCCGTCAGCACTCCAGCGGATTACCCGGCTTGGTCGTGCGAACCTCTGTATTTGGGTATTTAGATCGGATCTGTTCTGCGAACCATTCTTTGGAGGCAGGTTCTCCATGCCCAAGAATCACGACCTTGGGATCAACCTTACCTACAAAGCTCAATAGCTCATCTCGGTTGGCGTGGGCTGTGAGGTCGTATTCTTCCATTCTGCAATTCCGCGTCAACTCCCCCCCGGAAGCACTGAACAAAAACGGCTTACCAGGTTCAGCGGCGCGCAATCGCCCTGCGGGAGTGGATGGGTCGGCATAACCCACAAAAAAGATGGCGTGTTGTTCCTGTCCGGCGAGGCGCAAGGCCAGCTCATGTGCGGCGGTGTTTTCATTCATCATGCCAGCTGTCATGACAAATAATCTACCTCCCTTGAGCCGGATTTTTTCGAGTTTCTTGTAATCCAGCACAGTCAAATTCAACGCTTCATGCAATTGAAGGTTGGTGTGGTTACGGTGCGCGCGATGGGATTCCAGATCATATATTTCAGTAAACACGCGCCCCATGCCACCAATGAAGATGGGTTGTTCCTTGAGTTGTCCCTTCTGCGTCATCAAGGCCAGGAGAGCAAGGATTTCCTGAGTACGACCTAAGGCAAAAGTCGGTATAAGTACGCATCCATTCTGCTCGATGACTTCCAGGATATCATGAGTCAATCGCTCGATTTCGGTGTCACGATTTTGCCCTTCGGCTACTTCTCTTTCACCACGGGTGGTTTCCAGAATGAGAACATCCGCTGAAACATCGTCGAACCTTGCTCCTTTGAGAATGGTTTGATCCTGAAAGCATACATCACCGGAATAGAAAAGTGTTTCATGGGAAGATCGCAACATGATACCTGCAGACCCCAGGGCGTGACCGGCATCAAAAAACTCAAGTGTTGGCGATTGTTTTCCCTTGCGGTTCTTTCCTGGGTTGGTCCATTCAATTTCTCGGTTGTAACGATAGCCCTGAAAAAGATGAGCCATCTCATCGAGTTCTCGATGGCTGAAAAATGGGTATTCTTTGACTCCTATTTCTTCACGCTGCCTGTGCATGACATTCACTGAGTTATGCAATACGCGTTCAACTATAAAATAGCTCAGCTCGGTCATCATGACGTTCGCCTGTGGAAAGTGTTTTAATGCGACGGGGAGTGAACCCACGTGATCGTGATGACAATGCGTGATCGCAATGGCATCGACATGTTCGTCCTTCACCTTGTCAAAGAGAGGCAGACTTGCATGACCGATTAACTTCGGATTGATACCAGCATCCATCAGGATACGGAAGTCATCCATTTCTACCATCCACCCACTCGCGCCTATACCCTCGGATGGGTTTAAATCGGTTATTAGCATGCCCTTATTCTAAGGACAATGAGGGTTGAATCCAGTGCAATTGCCGATTAATTGCTCTCAGGGTGAATTCATGGCCATTACCGGAGAGCAAGCATCTTGCCTTGTCCGGCAGGTTGGGTTTGTTGGATTAAATCTTTTGTTGGGATGAAAGGGTCTTTTTGCTTAAAAGAAGGGATTGTGTGACTGCTCTTCCTTCAATGTGGTTAAAGGCCCGTGTCCAGGACAGATCAGAGTAGGTTGGGGCTGGCTCAGGATTACCTCACGGATTTTGGTCTTGGCCAGTTCAAAATGAGTTGGTGCGCCACCCATCGAACCTGCAAAAATGGCATCACCCACGATCGCAGCTCGAGGAAAATCGCCTGAGAGCCCATCTATCACATATGTCACCCCATCTGATGCATGTCCTGGCGTCATGCGTGCATGGATTTGCAGTGTACCCAATGAAAACATTTGCCCTTCGGAAACCTGGTTTTTGGGCGGTACTCCTTGGCCCTGAGCCCAGAGTTGCATGGAAGGATACAGCTTACGCAGGGGAGTCATGGCAGCTATATGATCATGATGTTGATGCGTGATGAACAGACTTTTCAGCGCGAGACCTTCTCGATGGATGCATTCTTTAATGGGGTCTGAGTTCCATCCTGTGTCAAACAAGGCTGCTTCACGGGAATCGGGATCCCATACCAGATAAGCATTCACCTCCATGCCACCGTCATCCGTCGCGATTTGCCTGATTTGAGGTATTTTGTCATCTGGAAGAGGTCTGGGTGTCCATCCACCAAAAATAGTTTTGAATTTTTCAGGATGAAGCTGAAGTCTCTGGCACAGTGGTTCCCATTGGATTTCCTCTTGCACACTGCCTTCGGACTCAAACTGCTCCAAAGCCTTCTGAGAAAGTCCTGTAACTTCTACCACATCGGCTGCAGAAACACCCAACCCCATTCGAGATTTACGCACGATATCGCCTGCATGATCTTCAAGTCCTGACATCACTTCATCATAGCGAAAGACGTTTCCACAAGTCCAGAAAGTGAATGATCGGCTAAAATTTTTTTAAACCGCAACTTGGCAGCACTTATGCTGTTACAACATTCTGGAAAATGAATATTCGGAATTTGATATTTGGAGGGTTATGGATGGCTCTTATTACTGGCAACATAGGGTGTGGCAAAATCGTTTCCCCGGTGGATACCTATGGCTTTAACGAAGCCTTTGAGGAAAAGATCGAACCTTTGAAAGGGATGGTGGCTCTCGGGGAAGATTCCATCAAACTGGCCCATGAAGTTCTCAAGGCGGTCTCGGATCATGATTTGGAAATGGCTCTTTCTAAACTCGAAGCACTGCGCGTTCAAAATGATTTGAGCCCACGTCAACGCATTGAAACCAAATCACTGCACACGGCAGTTGCGGATTATTTGAGTGAATCCAATCATTCAAGCTCGACTCAAAATGCTGTAAAAAAAGTGGCACCTTCCGTCAATGGCCCAGTTTAGTTCATTTATTGGAAACAAGAAGGGAGCCGGTCCCAATTGTTCCCATATTCCTGCCTGAGGAGAATGCCTTTTTCAATTGCGCGCAGCCTGTAAAATATGGGGAGGGTGTTTACTTACCATTTGATTTCAAAAGATTGGACTGTGATTCCTACTTGCTTTGAATAAGTACTTTGAAAGATTTACCGAAATGCTCGGGGTGCATGAGTGTTCGAAACTGTGCCATTTGTTTGGGAGACAGTTGCATCCCCTGAATGATCGCCTTTTCAAGGCAACCGTGCATGAATTTTTCCTGAGAAATGAGCCCTTCTGTTTTCAGTCCTTGATCTTCTCCGATTTTCTTGAGCGAAGGAAAATCGACATGAGCGGTTAAATCTACTTGCCCTGGGTTGCTCAGTACATCATCTCCCACTCGGTGTCGGCTGTAAGTTCGCAAGGTTCCGTTGCTGCGTTGCGGTGCAAATTTCTCAAATCTATTCACAAAACCGTAATCAATGGTGACGAGATGACCGCGATTAAGATGCTTCGCCGCTTTATGCCACCATTTTTCTGCGACCAGAGATCGTTCGATTGTGTAATGATCCGGCAATATGGTTTTCAGTTGTTGGAATTCTGCTTTCGATAACAGGGTTTCGGGAACCTCCTGGTCCGTTGGCTGCAAGTGCCATTGAAATTGATCTTGGTTGCCACTCACAAAAAATTCGAGCCAGCCATCTGATGATGCATCCCATTCAAATCTTTTGGTTGGAAATGCATCGAGTAATTCATTGGAAAAAATCACACCTTGCCTGAATCGAGTTTTCACTTCACCCCAGTTGGAAACCCAGCTCACATTGGGACCAAAACGTTTCAGTCGTTCTTGCTGGATGGAACGGCGTTTGCTTGAAGGTTCAAAGATCAGATACGTTATTTGCTGCGCTTTCTCAGAATCCATGCTTGCCATGGTTTCAAGGATGTCTTCAGCCAACTGACCGTGATGAGCACCGCATTCCAACCACTGAGTTGTTGAATCTATCACGGACCAATCCAAGAATTGTCGAGCGAGTAGTTCTCCGAAAATCGGTCCATTACTGACGCTTGTTTGAAAGTCGCCTCCTTTTCCGATAAGGGTTTGCTTCGATTCATAATAACCCCATTGTGGATGGTACAAGGCCTCGTTCATGAAACGATCAAAAGGGATCGGTCCATTTTCCTGAATCAATTGATGCAGATATGACTCCAGCGGAGTGTGCATATGATCAGTTTGACGGATTCATGCCTTTGAGAACAGAGATAACTTGAACACACCTCAGTAATATTCATAGTCAGGACCATGGATTGGGGACTGCTCATATCGCAACCAGATACACCGTGGATCAACATGGGGGCGGATGAATGCCTGCTCCAATGGGTGGGACAGACAGGACGACCCATCATGCGCTTTTATTCCTGGGACAGGGAAGCTGTCTCATTCGGATATTTTCAAGCCTATGAAGACATCGCCTCATGGACACCTGTTCGACCTCTGGTTCGCCGTCCTACGGGGGGCGGATTGGTTTCACATGTGGCGGATTGGACCTACAGTGTTGCCATCCCCGATCATCATGAATGGTATCGGTTAAAAGCTTGTGAAAGTTATTGTCGGATTCACCGCTGGGTAAATCAGGCTTTGAATGACCTGAACATTCCATCCAAACTGGCCAATCAAGCCATCCCCAACGGACCAGGGCAGTGCTTTCTGGGTGCCGAGGAGAATGACATATTATTGAATGGATTCAAAATTGCAGGAGCTGCTCAGCGTAGAACCCGCAAAGGACTGTTGATCCAGGGATCCATTCAAATTCCAGATCAAACTATTCCAGACAGGCAATCTGCGTGGTCAGAATCGATGAGAGAGACCGGTGCTAAATTACATGGAATCAAATGGGGCCAAATGAGCCTAGATAATCAGCACAAACAAACGATTAAGCGTTTGGTCAAAGAGAAATATCAGACTGAAGTATTTCTCAAGCGACGGTAAGTTGGAACGAGATCTGGATGAATGAGTCGCATTGGGATCCGGCCATTCCTGTTTTCCAACGAATGATCCCACGGATGCGGTTAGAGTTTCTGCGTCTTTACATGAAGGCCTTTTTTATGTTAGGATCTTAACCAATCATGGCAAATTTCCTTTCGCAAAATTGGTTAGTCCACAGGCGACATTTTCTGAGAGGTCTTGGCGTCTCGATGATGCTTCCGATGCTCGATTGTATGCGTCCGCTCAGAGCTGGAGAGAATCAGCAGCGTCCCCGACGCAATGTTTTCATCTACCTGCCCAACGGTGTAAATACAGACGATTTTCAGATACGTGAATCAGGGTCTGTTTACGAGCTTTCCCGAACTCTTTCTCCGCTGGCTGAATACCGTGCTGAATGCACGCCCATCAGCGGCTTTTATCATCCAAATGCTTTCGGGGTTGCCCATAATGCAACCCAGACGTGGTTGACTGCCGCCAAACATGGTCCCTCCGACAAAAACACCATTTCTGTAGATCAGTTGATTGCTCAGGACTCTGGAGCGAAAACCCGATTTCCCTCGCTTCAAATCAGTAACCAAGGTCTTCCAATGGCGATCAGTGCCGACGGCATTTCCCTCCCGACACAGAAAAGCCCAGCTGTCATTTTTCAAAGCCTTTTCAACGAACCATCTGGAGGCATTGCCAAGCAACGTCGTGACCTCAAACGCAAACAAAGCATTCTGGATCTCGTTCATAATGACGCCAAAAGATTTGCAAAACAGTTGGGAAGTGATGACAGAGGCAGACTGGATCAGTATCTAGTTGCCGTACGCGAAGTAGAAGCAAGAACGCAACGAGCTGAATTATGGTTGGATACTCCAAGGCCTGACATTGACCGCAGCATTGCTGCGAGACTCAATCGAGAAATTCAATTGGAGCGACTTGGTGAATACCTGCGCACTATCTACGACATCATCGTATTGGCATTTCAAATGGACATGACACGTGTCGTTACTTTCAATACGGGTAATGAAGGAACCGGCCCCTCCGTGCCTGAGATAGGTGTTGACCGCGACCGTCATTCACTTTCGCATCATAACGGCGACAATGAACTGCTTGAGCAACTTACAAAGAGTGATGTTTTCAATTTAAAACAGTTTGCCTATTTCCTGGGGCGACTCATTGACACACAGGATCAAGGGGAACGGTTGATTGATTCGACCATGGCGCTTTATGGCAGTGGCCTTTCTTATGGTAACAGTCATGGTACTGCCAGTTTGCCGCTTGTGTTGGCAGGGGGGCGGAGCCTTGGTTTCAAACACGGTTCACATGTAGACTACAATCAGAAGACAAGTGATTTCAAGGGCTATGGGAACGGCATCAAGCATTATCACAGTCCGGTCAATTCAAAAGCTCACTTCAGTAATCTCCTGTTGACCATAGCTCAGCGAGCGGGTGTCGAAGTTGAATCCTTCGCCGATTCGAATGGGGTCGTTTCCGAGGTATTGGTTTGAATTGAATGGTAATGGAAAGTAATCGACATCCTTGGTTCTGGGTACTCATTTCTGCGACGAACTTGTTGCTTGCACCCCTGTATGGAAACGAGATCGAGCTTGTCGATCAGCTCCGAGATCATGTTCCGGTCCCGGGCCAGTTTCCGCCTGAAGGCGCGGGAATTCATTTTGCCGGTGACTTGGTCCACATTGATCCAATGAACCGTCGTGGAGGGCTTAGAAAAGGAGATGCCACCTCTGACCCCAGGCGACAGTATTTTGCAATGCTCCCATACGGCACTGTTTATTATCACGGGGCTCCGGCTGATCTACGTGATATACCGGTTGGCACTCACATGCATGGGCGTTTTCTTCTACCGATGAAAGGCGAAGAAAAAACCATTCCGCCTTTGTCGGATGCGCAGTTGGCTCAAAACCCTGACGGGCAATACAACCATGCCATTCTTTTGGAGGATGATGTTAGCTTCTATTCCCGCAGAGGGCGTTCCTGGAGAATTATTGGAACTGAACAAGGTGGTGGGCCTGCCCCACGATTGAAACTTTCCGTTGAGCCCGTAGGACCTGAAATTGAAGGGGCAATCAACAAGTCAGCACTCTTTGATATTGATGATTCCACCCGAATTTGGAAAGACGCCAGGCTGGTGGATTTATCCGAGCTTGAGGCGGGACTTCTGGTTCAGGCGAATTTGACCTGGGGGCCATTCGCAAGTTTGGCTGCAACTGACCTTTGGATGGATGAGGTAAGTTTAGCTGCATTCAGGGAGATTCAGCGTCAGCGACACCTCAAGCTCATTCGCTCACGTTTTCTTCCTGCATGGGTGGATGGGGTAAAAAACAACGACACCGGGGGAGGGGAAATGACGGTGACTTTGTTTGGTGGAATGGACAATCTCCTGTATGAAGAGCTCAGGGAGATCTCGCATCTGAAAATATGTGATGCAGAAATGACATTGCGAACTTGGGCCTACCACGCCGAATACGCTGTTCCGTGCCAAAAAATTCGTTGGAAGGAATATCCAAACACCTCCCCTTGGAGTAGTGGTATACAAATTCAATTGAAAGTGCCTCAAATGCTTGATGGCTTTCGTAGTGGCCGTGTTGTGAGGCTCAAGGGCCCTTGGAATTATGTGCTTCTGCCTTTTGATGAATGGTTGGTGACACCTGAGGATTTCGAACGTGCATCAAAAATGCATCTACCATGAATGCTAATCCATATCATTTCAAATTGGCTCAACGACTTTACATTTGGTTCATCGGTATCGTATTTGTTATCAATAACCCTCATTTCATGTTCGCTTCCGAGGAGGGGCTGAATTCGGACGCGCGCGCATTCTTCGAATCGTATTGTGTGAAGTGCCATGGTGAAACCAAGCGCAAGGGGAATTTCCGTATTGATACCTTGCTGCCTGATTTTAACAATCCAATGGTGGCTGAAAAGTGGAGTGAAGTTGCTTTTCGCATCAAATCAGCTGAGATGCCGCCTCCGGAAGAGCCGCAGCCTACCACTCAAGCAATTGGTGAGACGGTAGATTATATTGTGCAGAAAGTTCGTGAGGGAACGGCTGCCCGAATGGCAAAGCGCGGACGTTTTGAGCAATACCGGTTGAGTCGGCATGAATATGCGCACACGGTTTATGATCTATTGGGCGTTGTCTTTGATGTGGATGCACCGGGTGCGTTCAATGAGGATCCGCGTTGGCATGGTTTTGATCGGGTAGGAGCTTTGCTTTCCCTTGCGCCTTCGCATATTCAGCGATACATGGAGGCAGCCGACAAGGTCATTGGACTTGCTTTTCCCGATGAAAAGCAGGTTTCCATGAAGGAGCGAAAAATTGTCGGAGAGGGTAAGCGCCAGCTTCTGCAGTTGGGAGAAGGTTGGGGATTTCGATTGAAAAGCCCCGGGTATTACCGGTTGAAAGTTCGTGCCAGCGGATTGCCCGCTTTTACGGGTCGATTACCGCACTTATCGATATGGCATACGCAACACAAGCGCTCATTCGATGGGATCGACCTGATTGCAGAAGAAGATGCACCAACATCAATCGAGTTCGAAGGGCTTTACCCGGCGGGAAACTACACTATTCGTAATCATGCTCGTACCGTAAAGCATGCCAATGGCGGGATTTCACTTTTCCGTAACGAAACCATTGATGCCAATCAATCAGTTACATCTCTGACAGGAAAACACCGATCCCCCTGGACAAAAGTTGTAGACGAGAATGGCCTACCAACCATGCCACTGCTTTTGGTGGATTGGGTGGAAGTGGAGGGCCCTGTCACCAAAGATGATACTCACACAAAGCGCCAGATATTTTTTTCCGAAAAGTCCCATACTTTTGAAGAAAGACTCAATCGTCTGAGTCGATTTGCAGAGTATGCATGGCGTCGTCCTGTAGAGGATGTCGAAATTTCACCCTACGCTGAACTTGTCGACAGTGAAATTGCAGCTGGGGAAACTTTCAATTCAGCTTATCGATCGGCTCTTGCGAGTATGCTGGTTTCCCGCAGTTTCTTTTGTATACAAGAGGGAGCACCTGATGAAAATAAAACTCATGTGAACGACTTTGAACTCGCCTGCAGGCTTTCTTATTTGCTTTGGAGTTCCATGCCGGATGAACAATTGTCCAATGAAGCAAAGCAGGGAGAGCTTCATCTACCGTCGACATTGGCGTTGGAATTTGAGCGCATGATCAGAGATCCAAAGATCAATCGATTCCTTGATTCATTTCCGAAGCAATGGTTGCAGCTTCACCGTGTGGGGATGTTTCAGCCAGACCCTCAACTGTATCCAAACTATGATCCTTTGCTTGAAGAAAGTATGATTCAGGAAACGACGTATTATTTCAAAGAGATGTTTGAGCAGGATTTGTCTGTAAGGGAACTGGTGGATTCCAACTGGACGGTGCTTAATCCTCGACTTGCCCTTCATTATGATGTGTTTCAACCAGACTGCACAGGTTTCGCGCGATTTCGTTGGAAGGATAACACATCACAGCGAGGCGGTATCCTGACTCACGCGTCAGTTTTGTCCTTAACATCCGATGGAACACGGCATCGTCCGGTGCATCGAGGTGCCTGGATTTTGGAGACTATGCTTGCCAGAACGCCTACCCCACCGCCTCCCAATGTAGATCCACTGGAGCCGGTTACAGGAAAGAAACCCAAACAAAGTATACGTTCAAAATTGGAAATGCATGCGACCGATCCAAACTGTGTCTCCTGTCATGCCAAAATAGATCCTCTGGGATTTGCGTTTGAGAACTACGATGCCATTGGGCGTTGGCGAGAAAACGAAAATGTAACAGATGGGATTGGAGAGAATCCAGCTGTGGATGCGTCTGGTGCACTCCCTGATGGTAGTACGTTTGATGGCCCAGCCCAATTCAAGCAGCTACTGGCTCAAGACGACGAGAAATTAGCGGCAGCCTTTTTGGAGCATCTCGCAACCTATGCCCTACGCCGGGTGCTGACGATTGACGACCGTGATCAGTTGACCCTAGTTGCTAAAAAGGCAAGTGAAGATGGGTTCCGTCTAAAAAGCCTGATACGTGCTTTTGTATTGTCAGATTTTTTCCGACAGCGATAAGTGCACCAGGGTGACGGATGTATTGCTTGATCGTAATCATGCACCCACAATCAGTCGTACTTAAGCAAGGTGACATGTTCCCCGTATTTATGTCAGCAGTTTATCACTCCACAAAAGACGGCACGCGACCCTTTTTTCAAGGCTTTCATGCTGAATTTCTAGTATTTCCATGATGTAACCCGATGAAAATACCCCACATTCCTGATTGTTCTGGAAACCAATTTTGTGCTTTAGGTAACTTTTCGTAGTCAAGAGGCAGCAGCAAGAGCCACGATTTCACTTTCATGTTCATCGCCTTTGAAATTCCTGGATAACGACCGGCCACGTTGTGAGCTTCGAATGAATCCCATGCCAAACAATCAAGATTTTGAGTTTTAGCGTAAGGGGTCCCGCAGCAGCTCAAATTCGCACAACCCAGATCATCCGCATACATGAATACGATGCGGGGTAGATTGGATTACTTACCTGTGACTGGATTGTTTGTAGCAAGACCTGAGGTCAGGATGAGGTTGAAAATTGGTCCAGTAGCTTCACAAAAAAGATACCTTTAATTTTTCTGTCTTCTTTTTTTCCATGCAGGATACTCGTGTTCTATCAATCGCTGCGGCCATGTGCCATACCACGCATAGCCATTGCGTCTTTCATAACCGATGTCAGCCAGTTGATCCTTTGGGAGACCATCTCGATCGACAAACATAGGTCGTGATGATTCCAGGGAATAGAAACGTGCCCACAGTGGAGGGGCGTTCTTTTCATTGACAACGATCTTGTCGCGTCCTCCGGGTGTTTTGGGGGCATCCAGAGTGAGTAAACGAATTCCTGTCAATTTACTGGATTCAAACCAATCAATGGCCGATTCAATCGCATCGACCATCTCAGATGATGGTGACTTGATACTCATCAACAGCCGGACAATACCCACAGATTCAGATCCGCTCAACGATATCAATTCATAGCTTCGACCCGATTGTGGACGGAAGTCTTTTTCATCATGCTGTGCGCACCATGCAGTCCGTTTGCCATTCAATTGAATCTGACACTTCAGAATACAGCCAATCCCCTTCTCAAAAGCATTCCTTGTTTGTGTCTGATGTTCTTTGCTCACGAATTGATAGGTTTCTTTGGTTTGAACCTCGCGCAAGAATTCCAGAATTCGAACCATTGCATTGTCATTAAATGTTATATGTCGATGGTAGCCTTTTCCTGGTGGGTGAAACTGGGGCCATCCGCCATTGGAATACTGGCCTTTGAGGATGTAGTTTAAGCCATGGTCAAACGCTGCTTTGAAAATTGGTTTCTTTGTTGCATTGAACATGCGGGCCAGGAAACGCAGTTCATCTGTTGTAGCACCGTTGTCGTAGGTTGGTTTCAGATTCTTAGGGTCACCCTTATACGAGCCTTCGGTTGTGGAAATATTTTTTGGCCAACCTCCAAGGTCTGATTGAAAGGATAGGATATTTTGTGCGATTGCCAGGGCTTCTTCTCCTGTAAACCAACGATTCTCTTTTTTCAAAAAAGATCCAGGGTCTGCATGACATGCATGGCGGCTCGTCAATATGAACGTCAGACAGACTAGTATGAGAGGGCGAATCATGATTTCACTATTCAAAATATGACTCAACGTATGCGCCTATTGGACGATCTATGGAAAGCAACATAGCCAGCAAAACGACAGCCTTTTGCGGTGATGAGAGAAACAACTTGATCACTGAGCGAACCCAATGCGGGATCCGCTGTAAGTCTATTTTCAGTTTCTGGAAATCCTTCCTGATTCACGTCTTTTTTGGCGCCCTTACCCCAGAACGTCGTTGTATCAATTTTCATGCTTGATGTTTGATGTGTAAATGACGACTCCCATGATCACTACCTTTTTTTATTCAAGGCGTTCTTAATGCTGTTTGCTGGCTTGAGTAAGACCGCAGTACCTGATGCACTCACCATAAGCATTGTTTCGGCAACCGTTTCATAATCAATATCAACACCAACAACGGCGTGTGCTCCAATATTTTCTGCCTCCTGCATCATCTCTCTAATCGCTATCGCCCGGCCTTCGCGAAGTTTTCCTTCATATGCACCGGACCGGCCACCCACAATATCAGTGATACCTGCAACAAGGTCCCTCAGAATATTGGCACCCATAATAGCTTCACCACAGACTATTCCTTTTGACACATCAACCGTTCGACCAGGTATATGAGGTGTTGTTGAGCATGCTATATCAGGCATCGGTGGATGGGAATGGGGATTTTCTTTCACCCAGTTAGGAGGAGGTTCACGACCGTCTTTTCCTGTTCCACAACTCCAGCAGGAATCAAAATCCTTTTCAATTTCTTCGCTACATGAGCTACATGTCCATTTCATGTCTGTACAATAACTATTCCTTACTCTGGTCAAAACGGAGTTTCAGCAATGCATTTTTTGTTATTTGCTTAGAATGGGATGATAAACTTCTACAGTTCAATTTTGATAAATCAATTGAAACCAATGAAGTGCAAAATTAGATTGATTCAGATTGCGAACAACTGAGACATATCCTTGAACGCTTTAAACTCCAACGCATTTCCTGACGGATCCAGAAAAAACATGGTGGCCTGTTCCCCGGTTTGTCCCTTGAAGCGGACATAGGGTTCAATGATGAATTCGATTTTGTGTTGCTTGAGGTTGGTGGCAAGGTTTTCCCATTGTTCCATCTCAAGCACAACCCCGTAATGGGGTACTGGCACACCATGTCCATCGACCGGATTATAATGGGATTCAACCTTTCCGTCTTTTCCGATATCTGGATTCAAATGACACACAAACTGGTGACCAAATAAGTTGAAATCAACCCACGATTGATCGCTTCGACCTTCGGCACATCCAAGGACATCCGCATAAAACCTACGGCTTTCAGGAATGTCTCTGACGGGAATAGCGATGTGAAATGGATTGAGTCTCATATTGTATTCAATGGAATCGATTTTTTGGTTCGTTATTTTAAGGACTTGTATAGTTCAAGGAACGAATCGCTTTTTAAATGATCACTTACTAAGAAAATCCATCCTTCCGTCTGCGCAGCATATCGCCTGCTATCCTGTAGGATGGTGGATTAACAAATACTCGTTTTGTTTGGTAACAGGACGTTCTCTCCCCTTAGATTTGACCATTATCATCTCAACCGTCAAATTCAATATGCAGCATTTCATAAAATACCTGTTAGTTCTATTCATGTCGCCACTTGGCTTGTTTGGAGGGGAGCGATCGATGGTCATCATTCACAAGCAAGGCGAAGTAAATTGTCATACCTTCAGGATACCTGCGATCACTCGGACCCTTAACGGAACCTTACTCGCAGTATACGACATGCGTTACAACAGTCGTCGTGACTTGCAGGGGCATATGGACATCGGCTTGTCTCGATCCACGGATGGAGGCAAAACTTGGGAAGCTCCGCGACCTATCATGGACATGGGTTCTTTTGGAGGACTGGGTGAGGATCAGAATGGCTGCTCGGACCCCAACATACTTGTCGATCGTCAAACAGGAGAAATTTTCGTCGCAGCCCTTTGGACTCACGGCAAGCCTGGGACTCATCAGTGGAGAGGCAAAGGTTCGGAACCAGGTCACGACCTTACTCAATCGACTCAGTTCATCATGGTCCGTTCAACGGATGATGGAATCACGTGGACCCCACCCAAGAACTGGACGACACGTCTGAAAAATTCGGAATGGTATTTATTTGCTCCTGCTCCAGGAAACGGGATAACCATGCGTGATGGGACCCTTGTCATGCCAACGCAAGGTCGAGATGCTGAGGGCCTGCCATTTTCAAATCTCATGTGGAGCCGTGATCATGGGGAATCCTGGACACTTGGGCGTCATGCTCGATCGAATACTACTGAATGTGCAGTTGTGGAATTATCCAATGGGTCACTCATGTTGAATATGAGGGACAATCGAAATCGAAAAGACAAGTCTGATACGAATGGCAGGGCGGTCAGTGTGACTCGAGACTTAGGTAAAACGTGGACAAAGCATGTATCCGACCACCTTGCCTTGCCTGAGCCGGTTTGCATGGCCAGTTTGATTTCACATACGTTGGCTGATGGCAAGCAGATCCTGTTTTTTTCAAATCCGAATAGTAAGACAAGACGCGAGCGAATGACTGTCAGGGTGAGTCTTGATGACGGCAGAACGTGGCCTTCCAATCAGCAGGTGCTGCTCGATGAGCAGGGTGGAGCCTACAGCTCTTTGGTAATGATAGACGATAGAACCCTCGGAATTCTTTATGAGTCTTCTGTTGCAGATCTCGTATTTCAAAGATTATCGCTCACCGAATTTGGACTGTGAATAGAGCTGCTTAAAGATAACGCAATACGGATACCCCACGGAAGTTGGCCCAACAGTGAATATTCGATCCAAATTCGCGTGTCCTGATGTCCACCGGGGCGTCTTATGAGAAGCCTTATCGCTTTCGGTTTCTCCACTGACGTTCCCTGGCGGATAATTCTGTTGCCTGCCCCTGATCACCCTGATTGTTCATCCATACATCTAGAATAGCTGAAAGTTGTTTTTTCTGATCCTGAAACTCCGGTTGATTGGCCAGGTTATTCAAATTCCACGGATCATTTAGAGAATCATAAAGTTCTTCAGTTGGGCGCTCCTGAAATCGAAGCACCATTTGCCGAGCGTGATCATTACCGTTGCCTGCCTTTCGTTGCCAGGATTTCCACCAATCACTTCGCATCATGGTATTTTGAAAGGAGATCTCAGAGCTTAAATTCCTGATGTAGCGAAAACGATCAGACCGGACGGTCCGTATGCCATAACATTCAGACCCATGGTTAATACCCCGTGTGGTTTGAAGGCCGAAGCTGTATTGTTTATGTACCTTGGTCCAGCCTCTCAGAACGGGAATAAACGATTGTCCCTCAAGATGTGGGGGGAATTTCAAACCAGCGGCTTGGATGAACGTTGGAACGATATCCACATATTCCACCATGGCATTCGATTGACTGTCAGGTTTGATTTTTCCCGGCCAACGAACAATCATGCCGCTTTGCAGGCCTTTGTCATAGCACGTCCATTTGGCAAACGGGAAAGCATTGCCTTGTTCACTCACGACCATGACCAAAGTGTTTTTTTCCAGACCATGTTTTTCAAGCAGGCGCAGGCACTGGCCCACTTGTTTATCAAAATAAGTAATCTCGGCGAGATACTTTGAAAACTCCGTGCGCGTTTCTAATGTATCCACGTAGTGAGGCGGTAGTTGGAGTTGATCGATTGGGTAAGCGGAAGGGTTCCCCTTGTTGTAAGGAGTATGAGGTTCATTGGAGCAAACAAACGCTGCCACCGGCTGGGTCGCCTGCACAGCCTGCTTAAATAGAGAATCGAGTGCCTCCATGTTCGGATTACCTGCACCACCTTCTTTGCCTTTTGCATTGGAATATTCAAAGGGAAAAGATGCTGGCGGATTGATGTGAGATTTTCCACTCAAGGCGACTCGATAACCGGCAGCTTTTAAATAATGGGCGATACTTTTTGTTCCAGGTTTTACAAAAGTGTGGTTTGGATGAGCTCCGGATTTGACGGGATAGATCCCGGTATACAGACAGTGGCGCGTAGGAGAACACATGGGTGCTGCCTGAAAGCACTTCGAAAACATCATGCCTTCCTTGGCCAGCCTATTCAGGTGAGGTGTTTTTGCCTGACCACCGTATATCTCCAGGTCGGTATAGGTGCAATCATCCGCAATAATAAACAGAAAATTAGGTTTGTCGCCAGCCCACAGGTTGAAAGCCATTATCGTCATACTCAATAAGGTCAAGGCTAATTGCATGCATTGGTTACCTGCAAAGTGGCTTGTAATCGGTGGCTTGCGATGGCTAGTCGAATGTTTGCTCATGATTACCCAAATGATAGTTTTACAGACTTTGTGAACAAGTGAATTCTTTTCATCACGTTGAAATCAGAGTTATGGATGAAGCAGATTCTCATGGGCTGGCTTTTTAGCAACAAACCCATTCCCGTGAATTTAATTTCTGATGCACATGATTGTGCGCGTGCGGGTTGAATCTATTGCTTCATTTTTTATCAATGCCGACTCATTGCCCATATCGATACAATTTGAAATGAACAATCCTCTTGAAAGAATCATAAGAAGCAATTTGACTTGATTGATAAGGGTATTTCTGTTTTAATTTACAAAATCCTTAATCAGATCTATGCCTTGTCACGGTAGGGTCGCCACTGTTCATTACAGTTATGCACACACGTAAACTTCAAAGTTCCGCATTCACGTTAATCGAGTTGTTGGTTGTCATCGCCATCATTGCCATTCTGGCGGGTATGTTGCTTCCCGCTCTTTCGCAGGCCAAAGAAAAAGCCAAACAAGTGAAATGCACATCCAACATGAGACAAATTGGCATTGCAACGATCATGTATGCTGATGATAATGAAGGGCATATGCCTCTGAGTAATATGTTTCATGACGATGCCAATAAGTTATGGATTCGCTCAATTTTGCCCTATGTAGGTAACAGTGATGAAGTGCGAGCCTGTCCCAGTGACAAAAAATCCCTTGAGCGTATCTCGAAAAATGGGACGAGTTATCCCATCAATGACTGGACGACACAGCCTGGCCCTATTGCAGGATTTCCGGCAGCCCGCCCACCCGACCACGGTCATCTCTTGGATCGTCTTCAATTTCCGACCGAGACCATCATCGTATTTGAAATTGCTGAAGAGCAACAAATGGATGTGCTTCATGACCATACGCATTCACGTGCTGGATGGCCGACTTGGCGGGATGTGATTGATGATATCCAACCTGATCGCCACGGAAGCAGCCAGAAGAATGCCGATAAAACAACAGGGCGCGCAAATTACCTTTATGCTGACGGCCATGTTGAGAATCACCAAGGTGCTCGAATGTACGAAATTTTCGACAATGGCCGTGGGATCAACTTTGCCACCCCTCCCGAACTGAGGCCTGTGCCAAGACAAAGGCGTTAGAGCCTTTTTCCTAGGAGGTTGTATTCTTTTGCAAAAGAAGTTTGCACCGGGTCTGATGTGCCGGATGAAAGGGAAGCTCCGAATTGCTTTCCTCAATCTTGTAATATTCAATGCTTGTTTTGTGAGTCAAGCATTGGCGGGGCATGATATCATGGTCCATTTGGCCATTTACAATGATGGTCCATTTAAAGCCGAAAAAGCTCCCGCGGTTTTCGGTGTTCCATTGCTTTCCTACGATGAACCGATCAACCTCGAAAATTTGATTCTTGCGGGAGCAGACTCCTTTCAGTTTCGACCCCTGAGCTATTGGCCGAACGGTTCCGTTCGATGGCTGATGGTAGAGGCCGTTGTCAATGTTCAACCGTCGGCGGATCGTGCTGTAGTTCATTTGACTACTGGCCAGCAGACCAGAGAGTCATCAAATATCGCGAGTAAATTGTCCGATGGATTTTTGCTGAATACTGGCAAATGTTCCTTCAGCATTAAGCAAGCTGATGATGTGCTCCTTATGCTTGAGTCGGTGGAGAGAGAGGAGACACCAGATTTCTCAATCCAGTTGTCGCATGTCGACAAAAGCCCTGGGACGCTACAATCGAGAGAAGTCATACTCGAAAACAATGGTCCAGTCACGGCAACCGTGGCAGTCATCGAAGCATATGACCATGAAGGGACTTTATACGAATTTACCAGGCGGTGTCGCGTTTTCAAAGGTCAGCACGGGGTTACCATTGATTCAGCAATCATAAGACTACCTTCTTCCAATCAGTCAGCGGCCGATTGGAGTGATCATTCTTTTGTTGATTTAAAACGACTACAAACGCGGCGAGATCCATCCTGGCTGTCCAAATCAAAAAATGATACTCCCTCAGACTTATTTCACCTCGCATCGGAGCAAAACAGCATCCTTATCAAAACATCTCAAGTCTTGAATGATCAAAGGGGTTCTATTTTGCCTGATCAAATTGTTTTGTCTCGTGTGTGGCATGAAGTCGATTTTGGGTATAACAAACACATTAACACCATGCTGGCTCCTCATATCGGAGTGGCCATTTCCAACCACACCTACAATGACACTCGCAGTCTTGGAATGTTCGTTCCAAAATCGGAAGAGAACAGTCTCTTGGAAACAGAAGCCGTGAGTATTCCGCGAGAATTAGCAGCAAAATACGCATACAGTCTATTGAGTCAAAAGGTTTTACCCAAACCCTCCATCACGGCTGCCATGGATTTATGGGTGTCAAGATTGGCCGGAACCATTCGGCCCGCAAAGGTTTCACAAGAGTTGAACGAAAAAACCTACAATCCTTTCACTAATGCAAGCCTTTACAGCACATGGCACTTCATGACGGGAGATCCTTTCCTACGTGATCTGTTTTTGAAGAGAGTTTCAGCGATTGATCCGGTTGATGGTTACAGCATGCCCAACACCGTTATTGATTTATGGGATGCTTACTTGTTGGACAGCTCCATCGAAAAAAGAGACAAAGTGGTGTCATTGCTTGAGCAGCGTTGCCAAGCCTGGAAGGATGCAGACAATGCATCTGTTGTTGAAGCGTTCTTTTTTCGTTTGATCGCCAAGTTGATTTATCAGGGCGGGCTGGAAGAAAAAGAAAATGATCAGTGGCGTGATCGACTTGAAAGGCTTGTGCACGTCCATCGTCATCGGCACCCCAATGACATACTCTTTGCTGAAGGTTATCGTTTGACGGGCGACAAACCACTTCTGGACCAAGGCAGAAAATGGTTAAAAAATCATGAAACCAGACACCTTGATTACAATGCCATTGATGGGTTACTGGATCATATTCAGCGCCAATACATATGGCGCTGGTTGCCTGTTGAGACGGAAATTGATTCTGAAAATGGCCTAAGGGTTCAATGGAAAGTACCTAACAATGTGGTGCGCTATCGATTCAAACAGGCAGACAAACCGATCACCAACATGCCGGACAAAAATGCTGGTGACCGTAGTCTTGCTTTTTGTGAAGCTGATACGCTTGATGTTAATATTCCCATTCTTCCTGCAGGCAGCAAACAAAGTTTTCATGTTTCAAAGAAAGCTTTGACAGGAGGTAAATTTATAGCACTTCGGTATTTAGAGAGAGGGCCCGACTTGCCGGTTCCCGTCGCCCAGTCACCGAAAGCGATCATCACGCAGAAAGCCGATAATTCTGTTGAGCCATCCAGCATCATTAGCGGATTTATCTGGATCGTGCTTGTATTGATTTTCGGTGGAATGGTGTTTATATTCAAAAGTAGAAAAACATGAAATGGAACGTTAGAAGCATATCAGCAATTGCCCTTCTTATTTTAACAGCTTGTGGTGTTGGGGTTCAATCGACTCAAACTATCGCCATCCCACTGGAAACTGAAACCGTCAGTGCTTCTTATGCTGTTTCCTGTGTTTTCGATCCCAGCCCCATCCCTCGCAATGAACATGTTGACATGACCCTGAGCCTTCAGCGAAAAGATGGCTCTGCATTGTCGGAGGGGCTTTCAATCAAGGTCGATGCCGACATGCCTTCCCATGGGCACGGAATCAATACGGCACCAGAAATTCAAAAGGTAACCACCGGAAAATACGAAGTAAAAGGGTTGCTTTTTCACATGGGCGGGGAATGGGAATTATACATTGATGTCATGGAGGATGGTATCCCAGATCGAGCGACCATTGCGTTCACACTCTAGCGTTCGATGAGTAGAACGTTTGTCATCCTTTGGTTCGTGCTTACCCTCTGCTCGGGATGTGGCAAATCATACGACGCCGGCGTCTCCTCCGTTTTGTCTGAGATGACTGTGGGTGGTATTACTCTGTCTGAAACCAATCTGGTTGAAATATTCAAACTCTCACCTCTGCCGACCTTATCCCCCAACCCTACCAACCAACACGCAGACAACGAAGATGCGGCTTTGTTGGGTCAAGCATTATTCTTTGATACAGGATTATCGATCAATGGGAAAGTAGCCTGCGCCACTTGTCATCAACCGGACAATGATTGGACGGATGGTAAACCGTTATCCAAAGGCCTGCAGTTGCTGACTCGGAATGCCCCAACACTTTGGAATGTGGGGTATCAACGATGGCATTACTGGGATGGTCGTAAGGATACGCTCTGGTCACAAGCACTCAACCCCATTGAACATCCCCATGAAATGGGAGGGAGTCGTTTGCGTGCATACCAGCGTTTGAGCAGCATTGAAAGCTATCGCGATCTTTATCAATCTGTCTTCGGTGAGCTTCCACTCTTGTCTTCTGAGATCGAGTTTCAAGATGCTCGCCCCATTCCCGAACGTCCTGAGGAAACGATGCATCAAGCGTGGCAATCGTTAAGCGTAAAGGATCAGGGTGTCATCAATCGCGTCTTCAGCGACATTGGCAAATCAATGGAGGCCTATCAGCGAAGGCTCATTTCCACTGATTCATTGTTTGACCAATTTGTCCATGGCTTGAGATCGGGGAATGATGAAGATCTGCAAGCACTCTCGCCTGCGGCGATTCGAGGTCTGGTTCTGTTTGTAGGACGCGGTCAGTGCATCCTCTGCCATTCAGGTCCTCATTTTACTGACAATGAATTCCATAATATTGGTCTGGATCTTGGGGGGAATCCATTGGATCAGGGACGTTACCCAGCCATTGAAAAGCTGAAACTTGATCCATTCAATGGAAAGGGACTTTTCAGTGATGATACCTCGCTTGAAGCCAACAGATCGCTTCATTATGTCACCGAAAAGGATAACAATCTGGGAGAATTCAAAACACCGACATTACGAAATGTGTCTCGCACGGGCCCCTACATGCACGACGGAAGGTTTGTAAATCTACGCGAAGTCATTGATTTTTATTCGACGCTTGCTGATACACCTGCCATAGGGCATCGCGAAGAATCACTTCAGGCACTGAATCTGACTTCGTCGGAAGCAGCCGATTTAATTGCATTTTTGAATACTCTGGATGGTTCGCCTCTAGATGCTGGTTTACTTAACAAACCCACATTGGCTCTTGAACAATAAAATATTCCGCATTACTCCGATATTGTGGCCCATTCTGGTAACGCCTGAGATCAAAGGCCCTGTGCAAAATATCAATCTCGGCACATAATTCTTTCCCTTTGTGCTGGGGTCGTGACATGCTGTCTTCCATGAAACCTTGTGTCACCATTTCGTTGGTTAAAGAAGCGGCAGGCGGACCTTTTGTCTACTGGCATGATCCGCTGAAAAATGCTGAACGGGCTAAGAGTCTTGGGTTTCCCGCAGTCGAAATATTCCCTCCTGATGCCGATGCCTTAAAGTTGGATGTGTTTCCTGATATCCCCAAAGAATTGAATCTTGATATTGCCGCGGTTGGTACTGGTGGTGGATGGGTGAGACATCAATGGCATTTGACTCATCCAAATGCTGACATTCGAACCAAGGCAAAAGGCTTTATCACCGCTTTGCTCGATGCGGCGGCACGTTTCGATGCTCCTGTGATTATCGGCTCCATGCAGGGGAGGCACGGAGGGGAAGTTTCCAAAGATCAGGCGCATCAATGGTTGGCCGAGGCATTGCATGACTTGGGAAATCACGCTCGATCTCTTGGAACGAATGTTTTTTATGAACCATTGAACCGGTACGAGAGTAATTTGTTAAATACCGCTGAAGAAACGGTTGCTTTCCTTGATCAGGTTCAGCCAGCAAATGTCAAGGTATTGGCCGATCTTTTCCACATGAATATCGAGGAGGCGTCCATTGCAAAGGGGTTGCGAACCTACGGTGACTGGTTGGGTCACGTGCATCTGGTAGATAATCATCGTCAGCCCGCAGGCAGCGGACAGATGGATTACGCCGATATCGCAGCCGTACTGCGACAGATAAATTATCAAGGTTATCTTTCTGCAGAGGCATTTCCAAAACCGGATTCACATTCGGCAGCTCGAACCACCATGGACACCTTCAACAGGTGGTTTGCCCGGAGATGAGTTGCAGACGAACCACGCATTTCTCAAGACGCATTCTGAATATCTGTTATATTAATAAGCGATGAGTAAAAAAATTCTTATTGTTACCGATGATTCTGGTGAGTCCTTTGAGATTCTCTATGCCGTTTATCGATTTCGTGAAGCCGGACTCATCCCCGTTATTGCAGCTACCAAAAAAAAGACGCTCAATGGTGTGATTCATGATTTTGCTCCGGGCTGGAACACCTACATTGAAAAACCCGGCTATTTGATCAACGCTGACATTGCAATCTCCAAGGTCAAAGCCAAAGACTACACAGCAATGGTATTGATTGGTGGTCGCGCACCCGAATTTTTGAGGCATAACAAATCCCTCGTCAAACTAGTCAAACAATTCCATACAGACGGTAAAGGATTGTTTGCCATTTGCCATGGCATCCAGGTACTTATTGCGGCAGGTTTGTGTGAGGGACGCAAGATGACATGTTATTGCAATGTGCGTCTTGAGGTTGAGCTGGCCGGTGGTCAATGGGTGAACAAGCAAAGTGTCGTTGACGGCCCTTTCATCACCGCACAGACTTGGGAAAGTCACGCCGAGTTTTATCGCGACATCTTCAAATATCTCGACTCCTGAATGGCGGTCAGTGCGAAACAATTTGATCAATTGGTCAAGCGTGTTGCTGGTAAATCATCCAAAGAAGATGATGCCAGTCAGTCTGCTGCGACCCAGAAACATCAGATCATCATCGGCATTGACCCCTCTCTGAGGGGGACAGGTTATGGCGTGATTCAGCAGGTAAGTGAACAAGCGAAAGCGCTGAATCATGGGACCATCAAGTGTCCGACCTCCTGGAAAGTCAGCCGTTGCCTGGCTCACATTCATGAATCGCTGCGTGAAGTTATATTGAAACATCAACCCACCGCCTGTGCGATCGAAGGTTTGTTCTATGCTCAAAACTATCGCACCGCATTGGTGATGGGGGAAGCTCGTGGTGCGGCCATGGTGGCGGCCGCGAGTTTTGGTTTGGATATCTTTGAACTGGCGCCACGCAAGGTGAAACTAGCGATTGTGGGTTATGGGAATGCTCAAAAAATTGCGGTCGCAAAAATGGTTCAACGTATGTTGAAACTCGAGGAAGTGCCACAGGCCGACGCCGCCGATGCTCTTGCTCTGGCGCTTGCTTTTTCTCAGGAAAGCCGACGTCGCATTGGCACTTTGCCGAAACAGATTTGAATGCCCTGAATGTTGAATGATTTATGATCGCCTATTTGCAAGGTAAACTGGTAGAAGCTCAACCTACTTACGTCATCATGGATGTGAATGGCGTCGGTTACCATATTCAAATACCCGTCTCCTCCTATGATCGGCTTCCTGAGCCTGGCAAGTCTTTTACCATCCTGACGCACCTCGCCATTCGTGAAGATGCGCACATCCTTTACGGTTTCATGTCGCAGAACGAGCGCGAGTTGTTTCGCCTCCTGGTACAGACGGTCAGTGGTATCGGCCCCAAGATTGCCATGAGCCTCCTGAGCGGAATGACGCCTACCATGTTTCGAGGCGCGGTGGCCAACAATGACACCAAAGCTTTGTCCCGTATCCCCGGATTAGGAAAGAAAACTGCAGAGCGGATCATTGTCGAACTCAAAGACAAAGTCGGCAAAGCAGGGGATTGGGAAGCGAAAAGTGAAGAGCGCGGTGCCAGCACTGGAGAAGAAAAGGTGAGCGATGCGGTTGCCGCTCTCATCTCGTTGGGTTACAAGCAGCAGGAAGCATTAAAGCGCATCAAGGCGGCACAGGCGGTGCTTGGTGATGATGTGGAATTGGATCGCCTAGTCCGTGCGGGTCTCCAGCAGTAAAATCACTGCGTTCTTCAATAAAGCATGCAAGAATCTTCATCCATCCCCAAGAACAAGCGTCCACCACAACAACCCAAAGTTAAAGATGTGGTGCTTGGAAAGGTGGCTAGTTTTCTCATCAAGGGATTATCCTCGACCATTCGGTTCAGCTTCAATGATCCCGCGTCAGCCAAAGATTTATCTCCGGCAATTTTTTGTATCTGGCATAATCGATTGGCCTTGTGTCTGAATGTATTCACGAGGTATCTGTCAAAGGGTTATCCCGATAGACGCTTAGCTGCGCTGGCAAGTGCCAGCAATGATGGGGCTTTTCTATCAGTGATCCTCCAATCATACGGAGTGCACGCTGTGCGCGGTTCTTCCAGCCGGCGTGGATCACAGGCCATGAAGGAACTGATTACCCTGCTTCGAAAAGGTTACGATCTTTCGTTGACACCGGATGGGCCCAGGGGGCCCAAATATAAAATGCAAAATGGAGTCATCAGTCTGGCTCAACTGACTGGAAAGCCTGTGATTCCGGTCTCCTACGTTTTGTCCATGAAATGGACGCTCAACACCTGGGACGCTTTTCAGATACCCATACCTTTTGCCAAATGTGTCGTTCATATGGGAGAACCTGTTTATGTGGATCGTAACATAACTGCGGACCAGCGCGATGCTTTGACGAATCAATTGTCAGAGGAAATGATTCGTCTCGGGGGGGAACAGGAAGAGGTTGCAGGGTAAATGTGCTGGTGCTCTGATTGCTCCCTTCTTTAATCGGTGCCCTTTTTATTGACCCGCTGGAAAACGACTTTACCTGACCAATCTCCGCTGGCCATGAATGTCCCATCGGGTGAAAACGCGAGTGCATAGATCCAATCATCATGCGCTTTTTTTTCCTGAAGGATTTTGTCCGTCTGAGCGTCGATATATCGAACAGTGCCGTCCTCTCCACCTGAGGCCAGCCAATTGCCGGACGGATGATAAGCCACGGTAAATAAATCAGTTTCATGGTTGCGCACGATCCTTACCATGCGCCCAATTTCCGGTTGCCATATCCTTACCGTCTGGTCAGCTGATGCCGTTGCTACATAAAATGGCAATGTGTTCTGGTCAGTTGCAACAGGGCGAAGGTCTGCGGCGAACACGACTCCGGTATGATGAGCAAAGGTGCGGTGCAATATGTTTTCTCGGATGTTCCATACTTTGACAGATCGATCTGAGCCTGTCGAAATCAGCCAATCACCAGAACGATCAAAGATCGTGTCCATCACAGAACCTGCGTGTCCATCAAAAGTGTGCGTTTGAACGAGCTTGAATGGCTCTGTCTTAATTCGATATACAGAGATATTTGAATCTCCTGAACCCATGACCAATTGTTTCCCATCGGAAGAAAAATCAACGGTTGTCACCCATTCATTTTCAAATTGAAGGTGTAATTCCGGTTCCTTGTTATTCCAATTGAAGATCACAAGATCGCCTTGTTCAGCAGGAGAGCCACCAGCTACTGCCAACCAATGGCCCTGAGGGTCGAAGCTTATGTCCCGTATTCTATGCATGGGCACTGGGATGTTTTCCTTGGAGCTGTTCGACTGAGTGGAATGGACAACGATGTATTGGTTTCCGTTCCAAATGGCAATGGGTTCAGTAGGATGAAACTCGATGCAACTGACCGGAGTAGCTGCGTGATTGTGGAGTGCCATCAGAAAGCCTGTGATCAAGGACATTCTTATCAAAAGATGACATATCACGATAATCCTTTGATGATGCTTCCACCTTTGACCCATTGGATGGGCCTCCCATTGGGTGCCTGATAGGCATCGTCAGGCCGGATGCCCATCAGCGACAGCGTGCTGGCGGCAAGATCCTCCGGTGCGACGGGCTGTTCGTTAGGTGATTCCCCGAAGGCATCTGTCGAGCCAATGACTTGCCCTCCTCTCACGCCCCCTCCTGCCAGGCAGACGAAACCGGCCCTTGGCCAATGATCGCGACCGGCGCGATCGTTGATCTTGGGTGTTCTGCCAAATTCACCCATTAACATGACTAAAGTTGAATCCAGCAATCCGCGTTCAGCCAAGTCAGCAATCAAGCCCGAATAAGCTTGATCGAGCGCAGGCAATTTGCCGCTGCCTCTGAACTTTGCATCAGGCATGTTCTTGAAAATTTGTTGATGCATGTCCCAACCCTTATCTACCACAGTGACAAATCCCACGCCGTGTTCCACCATGCGGCGTGCCATCAGGCAACCCGTGCCAACGCGGCTGCGGCCATAGTGTTCGCGTACCTCGGATGGTTCTTTGGACAAATCGAACGCTGCCTGCGATTCAGGGGAAGTCAACAACGCATAGGCTTGTTCATAATAGGTGTCCACGGGTGTGTGAACGGGGCGTTCCTCAGTCGAACGTTTCACCTCATCCAAAAACTGCTGCATCTCCCGACGGCGCTCCACTCGCTCAAAACTCAGACTGGCGGGAGGGTTGAGATTGCGAACGCGGAAATCGGGTTTTGATGGATCTCCTCCGAGTGAAAACGGCTGATAGGTTGCAGGAAGAAAACCTGAGCCTGAATAGGTGACGCCTTCGGGTACTGCGACATAAGGTGGCAATACTTTTCCAGCTCCAGCTTGTTGCGCGTAGATACTTCCCATGCTGGGGTATTCGATCACCGGCGAGGGCTTGTTACCTGTCAGCAGGTAATGGCTGCCAGTGTTGTGGTTTCCAAAGGCATGGGTCAAAGATCGGATCAGCGCCACGTGCTTCATGACCCTCGCGGTTCTGGGCAGGTGCTCGCTGATATCTATTCCTGGAACATCTGTTTTGATAGGCTTGAATTCACCACGAATTTCGACAGGTGCATCAGGTTTAAGATCGAATGTCTCCAGATGACTTGGCCCGCCATCCAGCCAAATGAGGATGCATGATTTAGCTTTTGCCGGCTTCGGTTTCTTACTCTCGGATGCGAGTGCCCTGCTTCGCATCAGGTCAGCCATATTCAACCCGAGTCCAGTCATCAAACCAGCATGCAAAAAGTCGCGTCGATTGATACCATCACAGCGAAAGAAAGGGGATTGTTGTTTCATGATAGGGTTTAAAATGAAAGTTCAGTGATTCCAGATGAATTCGCGGCTGTTCAATATCGCCCACATCATATCAGAAAGCAGCTCTTGTTTTGCGTCTGAACCAACAATGGCCTGATTCCAATAGCGCATTTCATCGGATGTGGGGAGGCGGGAATAAGCTTTCCAGTAGAGTTCCTGGATCGAAGTTCTGGGATGCCAGTCTGGTGACTGAAGCGTTTCAGTTGCGCTCGCATCGAGCACGGCCTGCAGTTCAGGATCATTGAATAAATAAAGTGATTTGGAAAGCCCCCCTCCGGATGTGCCCGAATCTGCACAAGGTTCATCACGCTGGCACCTTCCCAGAGTATCCAATGCAAATGATTCTACGCGATGATCCCAGGACGTGATTGCGCTACCGCTCAGAGCATCATTCAGAAAGCCCGATTGATCCGTGACTTCACGGATGGCGTCTACCAGCACACGCCCATCTAATTCGCGGGGAACCATCGCATTGAAGAACCCTTTCGGGCTACCTTCAACAGCTTCGAAACTCGCCAATTGCTGATATGCGCGTGAGGTGACGAGGAGTTCAATCAAATCATGAAAACGGTAATTCCTGACGTTCCAATGGGAGGCGATGGTGTCGAGCAGGTTTGGAATCAAAGGAGGATTGGTAGACCGTAAATCATCCACAGGTTCCACCACACCGCGGCCAAAAAGTTGTTTCCAGATTCGATTGGAAAACGCTCGGGCAAAACGATCTCGTCCCTGAGTTTCCAACCAATGCCCGAGTGTTTTCAATGGGTCTGATGTTTCGGTTGAATTGGAAATATCAGCAACACCCAAAGGTCTTGGAACGCTGGCTCGCCCGGTTTTTGGATGAGGCACCTCGCCTAGATTCTTGTAAACAACTTTGCCATTCTCTAAACCTGTCTTGGAGAACATGGCCGCGAAATCATGGTAATCGGTCAAGGTCCAGCGATCTACCGGATGATTGTGACACCGAGCACAGGCAATGCGAGCGCCCAATATTGTTTGACCGACATACTCAGCCATGTCGCGGGGATCATTGGTCTTGCGGTGAAAGTTGGATGGAGCCTCCTCAAGGAAGGAACCTCGTGTTTCCAGAAGTGAGCGCGCCAGGCTCAACATGGAGCGGTTGTGCAGGATCTGATTCCGTATCCATTCGTGATAAACCTCGCCGGCCTGCATGCCCAGTTTTTTGGAGTCGATCAACAGCCAATCGGCAAACTTCAAACTCCAGTAGTCTGCGAAGGTTGGTGTGGATAGGAGATGCTTCACCAGTTTATGGTAACCTCCTTCCGTAATTAAAATGGGAGCCCAATGTTTTGCTTCGTCAGCAGAAGGTAATTGTCCGGTTAAATCCAAAAACAAGCGTCGGATTTTTGAATGAAGTTTTGCTTCGTCAGTGGGTTTCAGGTTCCACTTGTTCCATTCTTTGAGCAGCACCTGATCTATGGGATGTGAAGGGATGAATGGGTGTGGTTTGTTCCATTCTGGATAGGGGAGTCCGATTCGTGCAGAGCTGGTCAAGGCACCAAACCGAACCATCACTGAAGTCACTCCATGGTTTTGAAAAACCACCTCACCATTTCCCGTGACATCTGCCACGCCATCATCCATTGATTCAAATATACACCATCTGGTAACCTCTTTTTTTGTGCCGTCTGCCATCAGGGCTTTCACGGAGATTGGAAGCGTGTCACCTTTCTTTTGCGCCTTGATTTCCTCAGGTGAAACTTCAAGCCCTACGCATTGGATGCCAGGATCACCTTTGGGTGCACCAGCGGTGATCCACTTTTTAAGCGTTTCAAAATCTCGTGAACTTCGTCTGATTCGTCTGCCACCCTCGTGTTCTATTTGCTTGGATGCCTTCTTCAGGATGAGGCTGTTTTCCGGATGATCCAAATTCAATCGCCTTGAAAAACGATCTCTTGAAATAGCTTCGAAATCAGCAACAGCATCCTCTGCAAACAAACTCAGTTTAAAACTTCCTTTCCCTGTCGCTGCTCCATGGCAGGCTCCCGAATTGCATCCGGCTTTAGTAAGAATCGGAACAATTTCAGTTGCAAAGTGGGGTGAAGTATTATCCGAGGACAGATGGATGCCATTGAATAGTGTTCCTGTGATGATCAACCATCGCAGCATCCAGACCATATTCATTCCTAGTGTTCTCACCTTGGTTAAGTTTGATGTTTTCGCAGGGGGAGCCAATTCAATAGGGTGGGATGTTAATCATCCCTGAGTTGTTTTCTTAATTCGCTCACAAATGAATCTCCTTCAGCCTGGGCATAATCAGTTCCATATTTGACATGAAGAACCCGAGTCCAACCGTTCACGGCCTGTTTGATTAAGTTCTCGTTGTCTTTAATGTAAGATCTGACCTGATTCAAAACCTTGTCCACCTGTTCATCGGAATTGCTTTTTTGAATGAATTGTCTCAAATATCCAACCAATTTGCTATCCGTCGGAGCCGCACCAGGAAGTTTTCTTCCCTCATTATGGGCGTTTCCTTCCTGCATGTTCTGTCCGCGTTTCCGCGCCCTTGCATTTTCACCTTTGCGCATATTTCTTCCATTCGCCATGCGCATCTTGGGGGTGAGGGATTCGACACTTGGAGGCGCATCCAAGCCGATCAGGCTGGAAAGGGCTTCGACGACTTCTTTCGCATCTGCAATGCCCGGTTGAATCAAGGCAAAATTGGCAGTGACTTTGTTGTCTTTGGCAGTGAGGATTGTCAGCAGACAGTCTTTGTTGAGACCGTAATTCCCGGGTCCCTCAATGCCGTCCGAGGACAATAACATCCGTCCTTGAATTTTAATGGACCGTCCCACCTGCGGTAAACGCTGACGGCTTGTGACGGGGTCATCTGAAAGAAAAACCCAATTGGTGATGATCTTTTCCCTGTATTCAGAACCAAAAGTGTCAATCACTCTCATCAAGGGCACCATGGAGCGTTCGATGCCGTGTACGAACACCAGTGCCGTGGGTTTACCTCGGTTCACATGAACAGGATCTACAGCTGAGCCCTGACTTTCTCCTCTGAGTTCAACGGTATTGAAAGGAGTGGTAAATTCTCCTGGCTGTGGACCTGAAAATACGTTGTTCTGGGCGAGGATGGAGGGAGTTGTCCATTGAGCCAGATTCAAGATCAAGGCCAACAAGTATGTTGACAGAAACCCTGAACTGATTGGATGATTTAACATGATGTCATTATGCACCGAGCTTGAATTGCATTCCAGCGAAAACAACAGGACTCCATCTGAACGGTATCTCAAGATATTGCTGACAAGCAAACTCGTGATCATGGTTACCGCAGCCATGATCACACTGAGCGGTTGTGGCTCGGATGGAGAACCGACAAGAGAAGTGGAAGCATCATCTGAGGATACCTTGCCTTCGCTCAAGGCCTTGGACACGTCATGGACCAATACCATGGTATGGATTCCGGGAGGTTCTTACATGCGGGGAAGCGAATCAGGGCAGGGCGATGAAAAACCTGTTCGTGAAATCAAGATTTCCGGTTTCTGGGTGGATGCAACTGAAGTTACCAATGATCAATTCAACGAGTTTGTTCAGGAGACGGGTTATGTGACGGTTGCCGAGCGTCGGCCAGATGCATCACAGTTTCCCGGTGTGGATCCCTCTTTACTCAAGGCAGGAGGTATTGTTTTCATGCCACCCGGAGAGCCGGTATCACTGCGGAATCATTATGCCTGGTGGACCTATGTAGCAGGCGCGAATTGGCGTCATCCAACCGGCCCTGATTCGGACATTCAAGGCAAGGGTAATTATCCAGTCGTGCAGATGGCGTGGGAAGATGCGGTCGCATACGCCCAATGGGCAGGAAAGAGATTACCAAGTGAAGCAGAATGGGAATACGCCGCACGCGGTGGTGTTGCAGGGAATGAATTTGTCTGGGGAAATGAAGTGACACCCAATGATCAGTGGCATGCCAATGTTTGGCAGGGTGATTTTCCCAATCAAAATACAGTTGCCGATGGACATTATTTAATGGCGCCAGTACAGCAATATCCTCCCAATTCTCATGGACTTTATGATATGGCAGGTAATGTATGGGAGTGGTGCCTCGACTGGTACATGCCTGACTACTACGCCAAAAGTCCATCCCAAAATCCACCGGGGCCCAATCAGAGTTATGACCCAAATGAGCCAGGTATGCCTAAAAAAATCATGCGAGGAGGATCCTACCTCTGCAGCGATCTCTATTGCGAAGGCTATCGTCTTTGGTGGCGGATGAAATCTGCCCCTGACTCAGCTATGTCTCACACAGGATTCCGGTGCGTTCGAGTGGGTCCCGCTCCAGAAAAGATGTAGATCTTACCGATAGAAATCTTCGAGATAAAGCACACGCTGTTGCAGATGTTCTGCGACGGGGATAGCTCTCGCAAACGTATTGGCCTGGGTTTGTCCGGGAAACGATTTCATGCTGACCCGAATGGCGGCGATTGGATCCCCATTTCGGTCCTTGACCGGTATAGTGACCGTGACGAGTCTTTTGTTTTTGGCATAATATTTTTTTCCTCTGGCGATCACATCCCTGATGGCTTCATTCTCCATTTCACCGATATCCGAGCTGTTCAGTGCTGCGATGACCTTGGCAGGTTCGCCTGCTTTGCGTGGCGCGAAAAGTTTCAGATTCAACAGGCGGGGAAATGCTTTCATGATTTCTCCAACCATTCTTTGGGCTGCAATGACCATGGGCTGGTATTGAATTTCAGTATCTGTAAAGTAGGAAACAGCATCTGATTTCGTCCAGAATCCTATTTTACCCCCTGTGAACGTGTAATCGTTCAGCTCAGGTAAGATAGGTTTTCCGTTGAGTGTCACACGGATTTTGGAATCATCCGTGGTGACGCTCATGGTATGCCACTGGCCTTCCGGTACGTCGGCCTTGACTCGCACGGGTTCTCCTCTTTGTCCATCGACGACTTTAAAGAACGCAAATGTATTTCCACCGCCACTGGCGCGCACGTAATAATAGTTATTGATGTCCTGATAATGGAATACAATGCCCGCCATGGTTTCGATGACTCCAGTGACCAGTTTGAATTTTGTCTTAAGGGTGAAATTTTTGAAGTTCTGTCCAGTATAGATCAGCATCGGAAAATGTTCATCGGTCAAGTCTTCTGAGACTTGAGCAAGCACAGGTCGTACATTTGTGTTCAGTGCCTTTTCCGAAAAGGATTTGAAGTAACCTGGGACCTCATCATCAAGTATGATCCACTTGCCTGGTTTGCCTTGTCCGCCCAGCACACTTTTGAAATCCGAGGGCAGTCCAGCGTTGGATGTGTCACTAAGGTCAAAGAATAGTTCCGCAGCATTCAAAAAACACCCGGTCATCAGAAAGCATAAAAATTGAATCAAGGTTCGCATGATAGAAAAACTATCAAACACCCCCCCGAGGGGCAATCATCCATTGGCAAAGAAGAGGAAGGGCGAAGTGGCATCATGGGAAGCCATTGATCCCCAAAACAAGTTTCAAACAGCCCCATCTTTTCAATTTGAGGGTCCATGTAGTGCAGTTGTATGAGTTTTTCGCATTATAATGCCATCCGCAGCATCTTTCTCCTGAACACATTCGTGTTAAAAACCCAAGAATCAACAAGTCAATATGGCTACATTTTAAGTAATCGAAAAAACGGGGCTCAAGACGGTGAAAGCATCCATTCAGATTGAAAGGGCTCATGCTGAGATAGGAGACTTGTATGGTATATTTGATGTCATTGAGTTTATGGCTACCATTCCTTCTATCAAAGGAGGGCTCAGCTCATGGCATCAGAGGTAAAGGATTTTTCAGCATGTACCGCAGCTCAAACTCTGCCCTGCTTGCGCCAGTTCTGAATAACCACAATAATTTTTCGGTATCAATAAATTCTATCATGCCCTAAGTGCCCTCTATGAAATAACTCAAAAAATGAAACTTATTTGAAGTCTAAAGGGTTCAGTCCCTATTATCTACTGATATGGCCACATTTGAAATAATCGAAAAAGAAGGACTCAAAATGGTAAAAGCAACCATTCAGAGTGAAACCATACGGGCTGAAGCCGGAGCACTTCACTACATGTTGGGTGATATTGAGCTGACAACCGCCATGCCATCAGCCAAAGGTTTTCTGAAGTCTTTGGTCACCAAGGAGTCTGTTTTCAAGCCTGCCTACAAAGGGTCCGGTCAGATATTTTTTGGTCCACCTATCTTTGGAGAATACCATGAACTTGTTTTGGAAGATGAGGCATGGATTTTGGACAAAGGCGCATACCTTTGTTCTGATGGATCGGTCGAAGTAGGCGCATTCAGAAACAAGGCCGTCTCAGGTCTTGTCGGGGGAGAAGGTCTATTTCAAACTAAAATTCAAGGAACCGGAAAGGTGTTGATTCAAGCACCTGGGAAAATTGAAATTCTTGACTTGGATAACGATAAACTGACTGTGGATGGCTCCTTCGCCATAGCCAGACAAGCGCACCTGGATTACTCTGTTCAAAAAGCGGCAAAAGGCATTCTTAGCTCCATGGCATCGGGAGAGGGTCTGGTTAATGTGATCAGTGGCAAAGGACGTGTTTTACTGGCGCCAGTGCCAAATTTACATAACAACCTGTTATCACAGATGCGATCAGTTTTGCCTGCGAGCACGTCTGGTAAATAAACCAGTGCCATCGTCAACAGGCATCAGGGCGAATACATTTCATTGAGGTTGTCTCTTGTCGAATTGATTTATAATTTGATGATTTCATGCGAAGGCTTCGATCTGTTGTGGTAACGGCTAGTCAGCAGGCCAAAAGCTTCTGATTGATTGCTTGCATTCCCGATCCCACTTCATGAATAGATGCAGATGAGATATTGACTCAATCCCGCGAACAGCCGAAGCTCTGGGCTTATCACGATGCTTAAAGAATGACGTCATTAATCCAGACATCCATATGAATGACATCGTGATGAGTGGGCACACTTAGGATGCCTATTCTAAAGCAGGTATCATCAAAGAAACCATGGTTGAAATAATCGAGCAAGAAACCAACACGCTATTCATTGAAGTATCGGGATCTGGTCTTCCGGAGATCGATGGGCTATTCGTTCCCTCAAAGGCAGCTCCGACCAAATCAGAATCCGGGACCTTATCAAGTATCGGTTACTGGAATGGCAAGATGGCTTGGGATCGTGCTGATGGGGCCTCAGCCAGAAGTCCCTCTCTCTCATATTCCAACACTTACCAATCCTGGAGGATTTCACGTCTGGATGGTCATCTCGCTTATGAAATCACTTGTGAGGATACACTTCCGCCGACTGACCGTGAGTGGAATGTCTATAAAAAGGGTGTGGCACCCGCACCAAAGGTGGTGCTTCATCACTTTGATCCCAGAAAACCATGTCCAAAACCCAACGTTGTCTTTGTTCTAGGCGGACCCGGCAGTGGCAAAGGGACCATGTGTGAGCTGGCTGAGACTCAACTTGGTTGGATACACCTTTCGATGGGGGAACTGCTTCGTGCTGAGCTTGAGAGGGGTGGGGTGAAAGCGGACATGATTGCAGAATGCCTTCAGGCTGGAAAACTGGCACCCAACGACATCGTCGTGACTTTGCTCAAGAACGCCATGGAGTGTGCGACTCGAACCACAGGAAAGAATAACTTCCTTCTCGACGGATTTCCCCGATCCATGAAAAATTTGGAAGGATGGTTCGAAATCTTTGGTCAAGAATCCATGCTTCCCAAAATGCTTTATCTGGAGTGTCCCTATGATGTTCTTGAGCAGCGCATTCTTGGCCGCGCTAGCTTCAGCGGAAGAAGTGACGATAATTTAGAGAGTATCAAACTGCGATTCGATACTTTCAAAGCAGAAACGTTGCCTGCTGTTGATTACTTCAGGAGCAAAAATAAGTGCGTTGAAATCGACACGAGTCAGGACCGGCAGATTGTTTATTCCGATATAGTAAACCATCTTGCTGAATATACTGATACAAGCTTTGCTGATAAACCGCTGACCCAGAAATCCGAAATGCTGTTGGGATTGCGGCCTTTTCCAAGGAAGAAGTAGATTTGGGCAAAGCTATCACCCATACGCAGATAGGCCGTATAATCAAAAAAGGCTAAATATTGAGTTTTCTCAATTGAGATACCGCTTTACTTCGACGTCATTGTTCTGTCGAGATCCAGAAGTACTGCGCCCTCGGTTGATCAGGGTCTCGAACATCTTTTTTATCTGCTCGATTTCTCCCGGGAACGCTGGTGCAAGGTTTTGAGTTTCACCTATGTCCTTATCCAAGCGATAGAGTTGCAAATCAGTTGTGACTTCGCCTTGGCTCCATCCACCAGAGCCAGCATCCAAGATGAGTTTCCAGTGTCCCTGGCGAATACTGGGGACACCTCTAATGGAACAGCTTACCGAATGGCTGCGGGGTGAATCCTTCGTGTCACCCTGTAATAATGGCAGCAAGCTGAAACTATCCTCTCCCTCGTGAGGCTTTAAATCGATTTCAATGATTTCAGCCAATGTTGCAAGCAAATCTGCCTGATGAATCAATGCGTTGCTTACAGCATCAGGTGCGATCACTCCCGGCCAGCGTACGATGAAAGGGATACGATGTCCCCCTTCCCAGGTGTCCGATTTGTATCCACGCAATGGACCGCTTGGATAATGACCCTTTGCTTCAAGTTGATGGACATCGATGTAGTGGGCGCACCCGTTATCACTCGTGAATAAGACTATTGTATTTTCAGTCAAGCCATGTTGATCGAGGGCACCGAGAATGGATCCAACCACACCATCCGTCTCCATCACGAGATCGGCATAAGAACCCAATCCGCTTTTTCCTTTCCATTCCGCACTCACTGACAGAGGTGTGTGTGGTGAGGTAAAAGGTAGATAGAGCAAGAAGGGATTCGCTGTCTTGGCTTGTTCGGCGAGATAATTCACCGCACGTTTTTTGAGTGCAGGTAAGATGTTTTCCAGATCCCAGTCCCTGAGTGCGGGGCCTTGTTTGCTTGCGAGATTGCGTGCGAGTTGCTTTTCGTCAAGAAACTCGGATGGAACCCCGACTGTTTGATCATTCTCAATGAAACAGTAAGGAGGCCAATTGGGAACATCCGTTCCAAAGTAAAAATCAAATCCTCGAGTAACGGGTCCGCCAGCAATGGGTTTTCCAAAAACAGAGGCCCACAGCTCACGTTGCTCGGATGTTGCTTGGGCGTTTTTGGGATATGATTGTTGCATGGTCTTGCGTTGTTCATTTGCAATAGGCCAATCCCATCCTAAATGCCATTTGCCGATACAGGCGGTATGGTATCTTTTCTTTTGTGCAAGATCTCCGATGGTCAATCGATCTTCAGCAATCAGGGGATTTCCCCACAAACCGACGATACCTGATTGCAGTTTGGTTCTCCAGTGATAACGACCCGTGAGGAGGGTATATCGTGAAGGTGTGCACACGCCTGAAGAAGAATGTGCATCTGTAAACCGCATGCCACCACGTGCCAAACGATCAATGTGAGGTGTCGGAATTCGACCCTGCTCTTTGTTGTAGCACTGCACATCACCGTATCCAAGGTCGTCGGCATAAAGGATGACAATATTAGGGAGCGCTCCTTGGGTGTCCAGAGGGCAAATTGCCGCCAGTATACAGCCGACGAAGAGACTGATCTCCATAACAGTTTTCATTATTTTCCCTCAGGTTAAGTAAAACATTCAATAGCGTTTTGCTTTCCAAAGATACGCTATGTCCAATCTGCAGCAAATGCCCGACCGCATGCTTATTCAACGACTTTCAAACGGTAGAACTGATATAAAGGCTCTATGATATCCAATGGTATTTCTAACAGATCGGGCGTGGTGGTAGGGGTCGTGCGAGCGATTTCCTTCCAGGCATTGCTTTGAATGAAAGCCGTGGTTTCAATTGCATAAGTCACGCCAGATTGCGCTTGAAATCTAACAATGGCTTGATTTCCATCGTCACTTAAACTCAGGCTGTCCAACCTGAGGCTGCTTTCTGCATTTGTTGGATCTGTTTGTGCCAGGAATTCTTCGATATTTAATGAACCATCTCCATCTGTATCCAGAAATGCATCGGATGCATCAGAGGGGTCGAATCCAAATAATTTTTCCCAAACGTCGGACATGCCGTCTTCATCAAGATCGTCCTTCGTGCCAACGCCGGGTCGAAACGAGGTCCAATTACCCGCATCACTTCCATCCATTGCTAGATCGATTCGCTGGAGTCCAGCTCCCAATCCATCCGCCGCGCGAGGCCATGGGAGTTCGTTGTTGTATTTCACTTCATCGACATACAAATAAGGCACAAAACCTGCGTCTGGATCCGGAGCCATCACGGGGGAATCAGGCCTGAGCAAGCGAATGGTTTCACCATTGTTATCAAGTTTCCCCTCATAGGGCCCGATGATGGTCACCGCATTGGAGATCTCGTATTTTGAGCGGTAAACATCGGGTTCCAGCCCAGCCACAATCAATCGACCCAGAGGAGGAATACGGATGCCTGTGGGTAAATCCAGATCAACACCACCACGAATACGCCATGTGTTTTGCGGGATGTTTGGATCAAACAAAGTCACTTCACGGTTTTTTAAGTTCCGCAGCTCAAAATACTCGTCGTTGCCAAAGGTGGGGTGATACATGATGCGACTCACGGCGACCGAGCCTACAAATGGTTCTGCGTTTGGCGCTCCTGAGCCCAGAACAAACAAATCCAGTTTTTCCGGGGCATCTGAATTATTCAATTGGGTTCCGAATGTCTGATATTCCAATGTTCGAATAGACTTGGATCCATCCGGAAATCGCCCCATGGATCGCCCATTTTCTGCAGCCGGGAATGCGATGGTATCCACAAAAGCCATGGCATTGCCCTCTGCATCACTTTGGGTCAGGTGAACTTCATCACCGAAAGCCGAGTTCAAAGCAAACGGAACGCGTGGGTTGGCGGCAAAAAAGTCCCGCTGATAGGCGACATAAAACCCTTTGGGAGCAATCACCGTATTTACGGGTATTTGATATTTCTGGTAATTATTCGAATTATCACTCAGGAACCATCGCCCAATATTCACAGGAGCATCACTGGTATTATAAAGCTCAATCGCATCTTCAAAAGGGGGATCTGTGTGAGTCAATACCTCATTAATGACGACGGCCTGTGGTGACGTTTGTCCCTCAACACCGGGTGTTCCATTCACTTCCTGACTTGCAGTCCAATGTTCGGGATTATTGAAGTCACCCCTAAGGTTCACGACTTGAAGGGAACTTCCAAAGCCGTCCGCACGTTTGGGCCAATCACCCGAATCGTTGTAATTTACGGAAAAGACAACATTTCCATCTGCGTCGACGAAGGTTACCCGTTCTCCTTCATCTGCCAACCGTCCATCAAAAGAACCTTCTGCGAGACGAATATTGGTTTCCCCGTAAAATGCCAGAAACGCATTTCTATCTCCTGCAATGACAATGCGCTCTCGAGGCTGCAAAGAGGTAGGTGCAAACTGATATCGAATACCTTCTATGAATTTCCCACCAGCCAGATCGAGGGTGTTTTCGCTGATGTTTGTCAGTTCTATGAATTCGACACCTGATGCGTCTGTTGGGTGGTACATTATTTCTGTTGGGCGAACTGCCAACACAAGGTCACTCGTCAGGGCGGGATCCACGAGCATTGCAAAATCCACATTTGCATCTGCATTCACTGCTTGTTCTGCACTCATGAAAACCCCTCCTTTGGATGCGCTTGCATTGGTCGGTAAATTCCTGGTTGTAATGGTTTGCCATTCGCCCGATTTTCCTGTTTCGAAACGAAGTGTATTGCCTGATCTGCGAATGCGTATGGTTGCTTCAGGAATATCGAGATTGATGCGTCCGATAGTCAAAATGGAACCATTTTTGGTTTTTCTGGCAACTTTTAACCGGTCTCCACCCTCCAATCCGATGCCGTAATAAACATCCTGGCCATTCTCCTGAACAACAGCCATCAAGCCGGTCCAGAAGTTCTGGTCGAGATTGGAGTCGAGCGCAATTTTTGCATGGAGTGACCAATCCGTTTTTTTCGGAATGCTTCTCGAAATAAAGGGAAAATTGGATTGATTCTGATTCCATGGATGAGCTTCAGGGCCACTCATACTGATCGTTAAATGGCCGGGGTTATCTTCTAATGAAAACCATACTCCCTCGGGTCGATTGTCTGCCATTTTACCATGTTCAATCGTCCACCATGGATCGAGCTGTAATGCGCTGAAATCACTGAATCCATGCCTGCCAAAAACAGATGCCTGACGAGTGGACGTTGCCATATTTCCATTACTGTCCTCCGTGGTAACCTCAATATCATACCACCCTGGCCCCGCAAATCGGGCAGAGGCCTGATTCGATGGATCTGGAATAAGTTCGATTCCATCGGCAGGGGATCCCCAGCTGAAATCAAGTGTGTCTCCTTCAGGATCAAAACTTGCCCCGACATCCAGACGCAAAGTTTGATCTGTATTCACATTCCAAGATGCAGGGCGCGCTTGAATTGCGATGGTCGGCTTTGTGTTGTTTGTTTTATGAACGGTGAATTCGGCAGTTTCTCGAATTTCCCCCCATTGATCCAATCCGTGTAACTTGAGTTGATTTTCCCCCTTTTTCAAGTTGAGAGCGGATACCGTCCAATTCATCATCCCATCACTTTTGAAAGAGGCTTGAGGTTGTCCTTCTACGACAACTCTGTAAACACCGGGAGCCGATTGGCCTTTGATTTCCAGTGATTCACTTGCGGTTGTGATGTTTTCTCCGTTTCCAGTGCTTATTTTGAAGGAAACATTATTGTAACGTCTCATCAAGTTGAACCCTCTTCCCTCACGGGCATTGAACCAATTAGTGTAGGTGCGCTCATTGATGGAATAACTTCGGCTGGCATCTTCTTCCAGATCCAGCCAGGCCAGCATTCGGGGCGAGTCCTTGGTATATTTTTCAAGGAGCTCGGTCATGTAATAATTGAACTTCCGTAAATTGTAATCTTTTCGAATGTAGGTGTTCACGCCAGGTAAGCCTTGGTAAAAATTTGCACCCGAGTTTCCAAAAGTCAGATCGCTGTCCCAGTGAATAAACTGAAATTTTCCGTCCGTAGCCCTGCGATACATGTATCCATTTTTTCCTCGGCGCAATGAAATGGAATCCCAATCGTCAATATAACCACGTACGACGAACATTTTCATAATTGCATCGGGATCTGCAAGTCGTTCGATTTGAGCCTGACTGTATGATCCCGAGGCTGTCTGAAATAAATTAATGAGAGCGGTGAAATCATCTTCCGTTTCCAGCGTGCGTTTCATCCATTCCGTTCGATAATTGCCTGGATTGTCGGTATTCTTATAATTCCACGACGCATCGCGATTCTTTCTGTCCCAACTGTCCCGAAACCACCATTCGTCGTCGATACGGTAGAGTTCCCCATCAGCTCCAGATTCGAAATTACGATCCAAAAATTCATTGCCCACAGGTTCTGTATCTTCCCGCAATTGAGGGCTGCCGGCATTGATCATGACCTGAACGAACTCATTCTCATTGACCGGGTGACCGAGTAAATAAAGCATGTAACGCGTGATACGGTTGTGGTGACGCCTTCCGCTATTGGATGCGTCATTGTCCCAACGATGTTTGACCCTTCCCCTGAATGGGCGGTCTTGAGTGACCTTGAACTTGGCTCGATCCAGATTGTTGCCGCGTGTCCATGGGCTGCCGGTATGTCTGATACTGGTGTTGTAGTAGATATCCTCTTCGTTGGAAATAAACGTGGAGTTAAAATAATGGTTTGCCAGCCTTGGGAACTTGTAATTGTACTTTTGAGATTCACCGCCTGAAATAGCTCCCATGTCAAAAGCCGAAACAACAAACCGCATGGTTCTTAGATCTGTGTTGGGTGATCTTGTATCCACGATGTAGAGCCCAGGCAAGTCGGGAGCATTGCGTGGGAGTCTGATGATATTTCCAGACTGCGTCCTGGCTTCGACATAAAACTGGACGATTGCCCGATTTTGTTTGTGGTTTGTCACCAGTCCGGTGAAACGTCCGTCTGCGTCTGCCAGATCGCCACCGTTGGCACCGTCATCATGCATCTCCTCAAAACTCCAACTTCCATTGTTGTTGGAATTATCCCTGCGGTGATATACACGGACATAGTCGAGCGGTTCAGTGGAGACCACGTCTGCACTGATCGTGACATCATCGCGTGTCGTGGGAACTGCAGGCGAATGATTGAGTCTTGCAAGCTGGGCGGGTGCGCTAGATGTTACTCTTGAATTGGGTGCGCCCGGCGTGCCCAGGTTTTCGGGAATGGGTATCAAGAAACTGTTCGCGATACTATGATCCCAAGTAGAAAAAATCAGTCTTGAAGAACCTGCTTTCCACCTCGCCTGAAAGCGAATTTCACAGTCGTCATTACGACGGATATCAGTGATATCGATTTCTACTCGGTTAGGTCGATTGTCGCCGCGCCCATCTGAAATGATATTCAAGTTTCCGTTACCATCGATGCGCGTTTGCCAATGAGTGCCTTGAGCCAGCCATCCTGTTGCGCTTCGATTATTGGTGGACATGACATTCCCGGTTTTGATGAGATTGACCCCGTCTCTAGTCCTGCGAAAGTTCACGTCCTTGAGCATCACATGACCATCGTTGACAAGATGGAAGTAGATTTCTTTGTAATCGCTTGTGCTTCCACTGGAATCTCTCTGAGCGTATCGCCCCTGATATCGATAGGTTTGCCATTGAGATTTGGAGGATTCATCACTCGCCTGCCAAGCCGAACCAAAGTTGTTGTCATTGTTCGGGTGCGTTAGCTCAAGGCTGCTGCCACCACCATTTGAAATTTCCGGCCATTCGCCTCCCACACGATAATCTACTTCGTCAACCAGATTACCCCACTGATCCTCCAAGCGAAGGAGTTCGCCATTATTGCTGAGGCGACCTGAATAATTGCCAAGTGCCGAAATCTTACCATGAACATCTGTCAGCCAATCGAGGTCTGCTGCGATGACCAGAAAGTCGCCCGCTTTCAATTGAGTATCCAAAGGGAAAACAAAACTGACGCCTTCCGTGAATCTCCATCCGGAAAGATCGACGGTTTGTTCGCTTCGGTTCAGAATTTCAATGTATTCCGCGCGTACTTGGTTGGATGGCGGGTCAAACATGATTTCATTGATCACAATCTGATCATGAACGAAAGGTCTGTTGAGCGTGGAAGGGGTCGAATCCGCGGTGGCGTACCATTCGTTGCTGCCTTTTGGAAAGGCCTGCCAAGTCAGCCCAATTCCGGGGCTACCGAATCGATGAGAATTGAGGACTTCATCTCTGGAATTAATCACGGACAAAATATGTCTACCCCTGCCGACCTTAAAAGGCGCTTCCACTTTGAGGTAGCCTTTACTTGGAATAGCATCGACAATCTCGATTGAATCATTCCACCGCCCACCCTCGGCCAATCGGAGTGAACGAGCTCTGATTTCGCTATTCCCTCCATTCCATAATTCTACCCACTCGATCGCTCCTTCCTCCGCATAATGTACTTCATTGATATGAATGGCAGGTC